>JBBQNW010000027.1:0-20135 GCA_038330335.1 Burkholderiales bacterium
GGTGCTGTGGCTTGATGTCCATTTTGCCCGCCACCTTTAATCCACCGGCCTCAATCCAGGACCATAATTGCGCCGCTGAACGCAGGCCAAGATGCTCGGCCAGATCGGACAGTATTAGCCAGGCTTCACCGTTCTCTTCCAGATGGGCGGCAACGCCAGCCAAAAAGCCGCGCAGCATGCTGCTCTCCGGGTCGTACACGGCATATTCTATCGGTGAATTAGGGCGCGCCGGCACCCAGGGCGGGTTGCAGACGATCAGCGCGGCGCGGCCTTCGGGAAACAGATCGACTTGCACCAGTTCTACCTGCTGGTCGAGGCCCAGCGCCTGTAAATTCTCACGGGCGCATTGCAGTGCGCGCGGGTCCTGATCTGTGGCAATAATTTTTTTAACGCCACGTCGCGCCAGCAGCGCTGCGAGTACACCGGTGCCGGTTCCTATGTCGAAGGCTAATTCTGTCTGGACTAAAGGGGCTTTGGCAACCAGGTCAATATATTCGCCGCGTACTGGCGAAAAGACGCCATAGTGCGGAAAGATACGGGCATTTAAGGCGGCGATTTCCACCCCTTTTTTGCGCCACTCATGGGCCCCGACCAGGCCCAGCAATTCGCGCAGGGATGCCACAAACGGGGTACTTGCGGGGCCATAGGCTTCGATACAGGCTTGTTGCACATCAGGCGCACGGCGCAAGGGAATCTGGTAGTCGGTAGCAAAAGGAATCAACAGCATCGCCAGCACCCGAGCCCTTTGCGACTGCGCCTGGCGGTGCAAATGAAAGGCTTGTGTTGTCTGCGTTGTTGGCATTAACTGTAATTCATTGACTGTTTCAGTAACAGCGGCCTGGGTGGCAAGTTTAGTTTTTTTAAGCGTTTTTTCTGGTTTTCTATCAATACGTCTGGCCAACGCCTGCAATAGCTGGCGCGCATTTTGAAAGTCGCCGCGCCACAATAATGCCGTGCCTTCGCATGCCAGTTTATACGCTGCATCGGCGGTGATACGGTCATCGGCAATCTGCACGCGCTTGGGCGGCGGCGCGCCGTTTTCCGAATGCCATCTGAGCGAGCATTGTTCGTCGTTTTCGACCCAGTGTAATAGCGGATAAGTAGAACTCATGTTGAATACCTGTGAGGGGTAAGCCTGGTAAATACAAACTCAGTAAATATAAATTTAGTAAATACCCGCTTACTTAATGCAATGTGAATGCAATCAATACCAGTGCGAGCACCGCTGATGGAGTGAGATTCACACAAAACATGCAGTGTAACAAAGAATGTTGTTAGCGCCGCCTTCACACCTGTCTTTTGTCGATAGCGGAGGCGTATTCTTGAGAGGGCTTATGAACGCTGAGTTGCGACTGTTAATTTTATGATACTAGTCCTGCTATCCTGCTCGAATCCGGCTACAGTGGAAACACGCCAGATGGGTGGTTGATATGTGGTTGATATGTGGTTGATATGTGGTTGATGTGTGGTTGATGTATTACAAACGGAATTTGCGCGCGGTAGGCAACAGCATTCTCGATGATAGCGCCTACGTATTGGGCATCAGCGCGGCAGCAGCGAAGGATTTATTGATTAATCAGGCTTTTCAGACTGAGGCTGACACGAATCGGACGTGGCAGCGCGCAATATACCCGAGTACAGTTGACGGGTTATTTTACTGCTTATCGTGAAATGCCGGGGTTTCGTGGACAAGAAAAAACGACGACTGCTTAGACGCATAGTCGTCGTTTTTATGCTGACCTCAGACCTTACTTGATACCTTAGGTCAGGCAATAATTGACTGCTGCAAGCGGTTCCGGTATGTATTCGTCGCGCAAGGATGCCCGCAGATCGATTTCGATTGCGCGGCAAATCGCATCTAAGGGCAGGTCATTCGATTCCAGGCCAAAGGGTTCTTCGATTTCATCGCCCAGTGCATCCAGGCCGAAAAAAGTATACGCGACGATCGCCACGACAAACGGCGTCATAAAGCCAATCGAGTCGACCAGTCCGAACGGCAGCAGAAAGCAGTAAATGTACGCGGTGCGGTGCAGCAGTAAGGTGTAAGAGAACGGAATCGGCGTGTTTTTGATGCGTTCGCAGGAGGCTGATGCGGCCGTCAACGAGGATAATGTGGTATCGATCGCAGCGGCAAGGCAGGCATCAATCCGTCCTTCTTTCAGGGATAAGCGCAGATCCAGCCCCATTTTTTGCATCAGGAAATCAGGTTTATTGGAGGCTATTTTTAATTGCTGCCATTCTGCGTCCATCAGTAAGTCTTTAAGTTCTACTGCCATTTCTTGGTTGCGTAAGAGATCGCGCAAGGCGTGGGAGAAGGCAATGGCGCGGTAAATCATCCGTACCCGGATGTCACTGAAACCATTACTCGCTTCGGCCGGTTCCGGGTAGTCAATCAAACTTTGGCACTGACGTGAAAAGCTCCGGCTTCTATGCACTAATTCACCCCATAATTTTCGCCCCTCCCAAAAACGGTCATAAGCGGCATTGTTCCGAAAACCCAGAAAAATGGCGATCGGCAAGCCGATCAGGGTGAACGGAATCGTGGTCAGGGTAATTTTCAACTCAAACAAATCGCCGTGCGAGACCGTGACCAGGGTCGCAATTACGATGTTGATGATCAGGGTGGGCAAGATTCTGGGTAGCACCGATCCGCGCAGTAGCAAGAACAGTTTAATTCCGGATGGCCGGTCTCTGATAATCATGCAACATGCTCCCAGGGAAATTTTTAACGAATATTGACGACAAAGACATGTACTAACTGCGTCATTTTTACTAATATGTGAGTAGTTTAATCACTAAGATATTAGTGAGTCAAGCGAGATGATGAGATTAAGCCTGTGAAGATTAACTTACTCGTCCTCCCGGTGTAGAAAAATAGATCAGAAAGCCTTCCTTAAATTAAGACAGTGCAGCAGGGAATAACGATGGAACGAACAATTATGCACCGCAACTTGCCGCTACTTCTCCTGAAAGCCAGAGATGGCCTGATGGCACATTTTAGGCCGATTCTGAATGCTTTCGGGCTGACCGAACAGCAATGGCGCGTGCTGCGCGCCCTGGACGAACATACCGAGCTTGAACCACGGGAAATTTGCTCTTTGTGCCAGATTCTTAGTCCAAGCATGGCGGGGGTGCTGGCGCGCATGGAAGAAACAGGCTTGATTCAGCGCAGCCGGATGCCGGCAGATCAGCGACGTGTGCTGGTGACACTGGCGCCCGAAGGTGATCAGCTTATTAGCCGCATGGCATCGTTGATCGAGTTACAGTATCAGCATATTGAGCAGGTGCTTGGGGCGCAACTGGTGAGTGAACTAGTGAGCGCCTTAGCGCAATTTATTGCGGCCGATAATGCGGCTGTCGCGCATGTTGATCTGTCGGTGCTAAGCGCTATCACTGGCCGTCGTCATGACAGCAAAGCGCTACAATAAATAAAAACAAGCTAACGCTGGCGATGCGGGTAATTTAAGCAGATTAAGCAAATTAAGTAAATTAATTGAATTTATTGAATTTATTGAATTTATTGAATTCGCAGAGTCGTCGCCAGCCGTGGGTTAGCTTAAGTCTCTGATGCCGCCGAGGCTGGCAGATCGACAAAAAAGCAGCTTCCTTCGCCGATGACCGATTGATAAGAGATGCTGCCATGCATTTGCAAAACGATCGCTTTGGTGATGGATAAGCCCAGTCCCGAGCCGCCTTTGCTCTTGGTGTCAGATGAATCTGCCTGCGCGAATTTTTGGAAAATCCGGTGCTGAAACTGTTCCGGGATGCCGCTGCCCTGATCGATTACGGCGATTCTGATCTTATCCGCTGATGGCTGGGACATGACGATACTGACAACGCCGCCTTGGTTTGAATACTTGCACGCATTCGATAATAAATTCGCCATCACTTGCTGGAATCTGCCGGCGTCCACATACAGATTGACGGCCGGCGTCGCGCTGGCTAAGCGAATGTTCACTTCTAGCCGATGGGCGAAAGCCTGATTCGCTTCTAATGCTTCGTTGATCAGTGGCGCCAGTGGCAGTGTTACCAGTGTCAGACTGAGATCACCCGATTCCATTTTCTGCACATCTAGCAGGTCGTTGATCAGACGGGTGAGGCGCTCGGTATTGGCATAGGCCATTGCGGCAAGTTGTGCCGCTTTTGCCGGCAACTCGCCGGTGACACCACCCACGATCAGGCCAAGCGAGCCGCGTATTGCGGTCAGGGGCGTACGCAGCTCATGGCTGACGGTGGAGATAAACTCTTGTTGCATACGCTCCACTTTGCGCCGCTCGGTAATGTCGCGTGCGATCAGAATAAATTTGTCTTGCCCCAGCAGACTGACCTTGCTGACAGTAATTTCCAGGGGGAAGAACTGACCATCGTTACGGATTCCGGTAGCGGCAGGTAGCGCTTGCAGTTCTGGCGCTTGCCAATCCTGCGGCTGAAATGCGCGTATTAACTGATTCATGTTCCGCCCTACAATATCGCCAGCAGACACGCCAAATATCAGCTCTGCCGCGTGATTAAATGACTCGATGTCACCGTCTGCATTGGTGGTGATCACTGCATCAGCGGCATTTTGTAAAATGGTATTAAGGCGCTCAGTTGATGCGGTGAGTTCTTGCTGCCGCTGTTCCAGATCGGCAAGTAAAATTGATTTATTGGCGTCTGCCGCCATCGTTAAGCGCTGGCTTCTGAGCATGCGCCCGAACATGATGACGGCAAAGGCAGTAAATGAGAGTATCAGCACAGACGTGATGAGCGCCAGACGTATGGTTTCTGATTTTCTGACGGAATAGGCCGACAAAGCATCTTCAGTACCGATGCCGACCACCACAAACAAGGCATAGTTTTTTAGCTTGCGATACGCGTAGAGGCGCTCTTTGCCGTCAAGCACACTACTGGTGGTCATACCCCCTCTGCCGCTGCTGTTGTTTAGCGCGGCCTGAAATACGCTGCCTTTCGAGATGTCCTGATTAATGTCTGACATCGTTGTCGTCCTGCGGGCGCGGACGATACCATCTTCGCCGACCAGAACAATGACGCCATCCTTGCCTAAATTAATATCTTCATAGAAGCGGGTAAAATAAAATGGATCGACCGAGGCCACCACCACACCATTGAAGCTGCCATCCGGGCGGGTAATTCTGCGCGTCATTTGCAGCGACCATTTTTTAGAAATCCGACCCAGTATTGGCTTGCTGATGAATAAGCGGCCACTGTCCTGTTGCATATGCGTGCGGATGTGTTCGCGGTCGGATAAGTTCATTTTTTGCATCGGGAGGCTGGATAAAACCAGATTCGCTTCTGCATCGACGATGGCGATCTGATTGAGAATATCGCCCAGGACGACGCCGTTTTTCAGATAGGCCGCAATATCCAGACGCACGCCCAGGTCGTTGTAGCGTTCACTAAAAAATACAGTCGCCTGATCCGCCATCTGAATTGTGCGAACAGTATGTTCTTCAAAGCTGCGGGTATAGTTCTGAACATCTCTTTGTGCATCCGTAATGGCTTCAGCGCGGGCGGCCACTAGTTGAAAATAGGTGCTGATCCATACGTATCCGAGCAACATTACCGAGAGCAGGCACAGGATTGTTCTGACGTCACGGCTTTTGATACGGTAGGATTGCTTCATTGATATTTTTGTTCAAAATAAACCAGTCGATGATAGCAGTTTTTACTGGCTTTTTGGGTACTCGAAGTCATTTTGACTTGCGACAGATTAGTGCAAATGAGCTCATGGTCGCACCATTTTTTTGATTTTCTCATTGCGCCATCAGATCTCTATGAGCCTCCCTGTCAGTCTGATTCCTGGCTTTGTCAGATCGGGGAAGCTGAGCTAAAAAACATCTGCTGTAACATCGGCTACATGAGTAACATCCGGATAAAAAACGGCGATCAGATTCAATTCTGCCGCCGTTTTTTTTGTATTCCTGGAATAAAAAACTTCGCTCTTAGTGCTCTTAGTGCTCTTAGTGCTCTTAGTGCTCTTAGCGTTTTCCTGCAAACATCGACGAAAATTGTTGCAGTAACTCGGCCGGATTAATACGGCCTGCATCACTGACCTGACCGTTCGGGGTCAGTTTGTCGATCAGTCCCGGTAGCATCTCTGCCAGGCTTCCGGCGGCATGCTCTTGTGATACACCGGCTGCCTGCGCTAGTTGCGCTAGTTGTCCACCGCCCAGCGCTTGTTGTAGCTGATCTGCGGAAATCGGCAGGTTTTGCCCGGTGCCAACCCAGCTGCTGACAAGCTCACCCAAGCCTGCGTTTTGGAAGGCGCCCATCAAGCCTTGCAAACCGCCACCTTGCTGCTGATTGCTCAGCATGCTCAGTGCCGCTTGAATCAACATCGCTTTGGGGTCGTTACCCTGATTTTGCTTGCCCCCCAACATACCTAAGGCTGCGTCTAGAAGTCCCATGATTCACCTTTCAAAAAGAGAAATAAAAGTATTTCAGCAGCCATGGTAAATCGAAAGCGGCAAACTAATTGTTAAATTTGCATTAATTCCATATAGATTTTTTTCATGGTTTTGGCAGTGCAATTGAGTCAGATTATTGACCCCGGTTAGCGATGCCGTTTGCTTAGGTGTTCCCGCGGCACTTCGCTCTTGAATCGACCATGTCAATATGAAATGCGAATTCCAGTACGCGATATCAAATTGCGTCTCATGCGGGAAATTTAGCTTGAAGCTGTTGCAGCCTGCCGTTACATGCCGCCCCAGGCGGCATTGAGTACGCTAATTGCCGCCAGACCCGCTGTTTCGGTACGTAAAACACGCGGACCCATTGCCAGTGCTAATACTCCCTGGCTGAGCGCCAGCTGTTCTTCTGCTTCTGAAAAGCCACCTTCTGGCCCGACCATCAAGCTGACTGCTTGCGGTGCTTGATGGCGCGCCCAGTCGGCTAGCGAAAATTCTGCTCGTGGTGACAGCAGTATGCGTTTATGCATGTCTTGCTGAGACAGCCATTTCTGCACATCGATTACGCTTGCCAGGTGCGCCAACCGATTGCGCCCGCATTGTTCTGTGGCCGATTCGATAATTCCTTGCCAGTGCGCGATTTTTTTGTCGGCACGTTCGGCGGATAATTTCACCACGCAGCGTTGTGCCGACAGCGGTTGAATCGCGCTGGTACCTAGTTCTATGGCCTTCTCAATAATCCAATCCATTTTGGACCCTTCAGGCAAGGCTTGTGCCAGAGTCAGGGAGAAAGGTAGTTCTACGTCCTCGGGCAGAAATACTTTGACTTCGGCACAGACTTGCTTCTTGGCGACGACGGTTAATACGGCAACATAAGCACCACCTTCGCCGTTAAATAACTGGATGCTGGCACCGACTTGTAAGCGCAAGACAAAGACATGATGTGCCGTGGCGTCAGGCAGATCGATTACGGCACCGATAGATAAAGGCAGGGGACAATAAAAGCGTGACATGGAATTGTTCTTGGTAAATGGATAGGAAGCTGAGCTGTTTCAGTAGTTGTTCTCGCTGCCCGGAAATGGCAACATTTGCCATTGTCATCTGGCGGCGAAAATACCAGGAGTTTTTCACCGCTAAATCATCATTGTGCTTGTGCTTGCGGTTTTGATTGCGGTATTGGTGATAAGTTTTCCTCCGCGCTCATGATTTGACAAATAGCCCGGCCTTGCTTTGCAATCAAAGCAATCTGTCATCAGGTGCAAAGCTTCCATCGGGCTTTTGAGCTCAGGTAAAAGTCTCAATTGTATTATGTGGCCCGCTGCTCTGGTAAAATACTAGGCTTTGCTGATGGCATACTGATTTATTTCTGTTTGTCTTGTCACACTCTGCACTCGTCAGCTTTCTCGAACTATCAATTAAAACGCCATGATTTCATCTCTTCAGCCTGCTATCACCACTAAAATGGCCAATGCGATTCGCGCCTTGTCTATGGATGCCGTACAAAAAGCCAATTCGGGTCACCCCGGCGCGCCGATGGGGATGGCGGAAATTGCCGTTGCCTTATGGGCCGGACATTACCGTCATAATCCAGCCAATCCCAAATGGATTAATCGCGATCGTTTCGTCTTGTCAAATGGCCATGGTTCGATGCTGCATTACTCGCTGCTGCATCTCACTGGTTACGATTTGAGCATGGACGACATCCGCAATTTCCGTCAATTGCATTCCAAAACAGCCGGCCATCCAGAGGTGCATGTCACGCCTGGGGTAGAGACAACAACGGGTCCTCTGGGGCAGGGTATTAGCAATGCGGTCGGGATGGCACTGGCAGAAAAATTGCTGGCGGCTGAATTTAATCAATCTGACATTAAGGTGGTGGATCACCGCACCTATGTGTTTATGGGTGATGGATGCCTGATGGAAGGCATCTCGCACGAAGCTTGTTCGCTGGCGGGGACTTTGCAACTGAGTAAATTGACGGCGTTTTGGGATGACAACGGTATTTCTATTGATGGCCATGTAGAAGGCTGGTTCACTGACGACACGCCAAAACGTTTTGAAGCGTATGGCTGGAACGTCATTCGTGCCGTCAATGGGCACGATGTCGAGGCGGTTAACCGTGCCATTGCGGCGGCAAAGACTTCCGATAAACCGACCCTGATTTGCTGCCGTACCGTGATTGGTAAAGGCTCGCCCAACATGGAAGGCACCCATAACGTGCATGGCGCCGCTTTGGGCGATAAAGAAATTGCCGCGGTTCGCGCTAATATTAATTGGCCGTATGCACCGTTTGAAGTTCCTGCCGATGTGATGGATGCATGGAATGCCAAGGCCAATGGTGCCAAACTGGAAGCCGACTGGGATGCGGTATTTCAGACCTACACCCAGCAATTCCCGCAACAGGCAGCGGAACTGACGCGCCGTATGAAGGGTGACTTGCCAGTGAATTTTGATGAGGTCGTCAAAACTGCGATTGCATCCTGCGTCGAGAAAAAAGAAAACATCGCTACCCGTAAGGCCAGTCAGAATGCGATTCAGGCATTTGCCCCTAGTCTGCCGGAATTTTTGGGTGGGTCTGCCGATTTAACCGGTTCTAACCTAACCAACTGGAAAGAATGCGTAGCGGTACGTGCCAATCAAGCTGGTAATCACATCAATTATGGTGTGCGCGAATTCGGTATGAGCGCGATCATGAACGGTATCGCGCTGCATGGTGGCTATATTCCTTTTGGTGCAACTTTCCTGACTTTCTCTGACTACAGCCGCAATGCGATCCGCATGGCTGCGTTGATGAAAATCCGTACTTTATTTGTGTTCACGCACGATTCTATCGGTCTCGGCGAAGACGGTCCTACACATCAGTCTGTCGAGCATATTTCTAGCATGCGTTTGATTCCTCACCTAGACAACTGGCGCCCTTGCGATACCGTAGAGTCTGCTGCTGCCTGGGCGTATGCGGTGAAACGCCACGACGGCCCGTCAACCCTGATTTTTTCGCGCCAGAATTTACCTTACCAAGAGCGTAACGAGCAACAAATCGCCGATATTTCTCGCGGTGGCTATGTCTTGCAAGACGTTAGCGATGCCAAAGCAGTTTTGATTGCTACCGGTTCTGAAATAGAGCTGGCGGTAAAATCTGCCGCTGAACTGGCGCAACAAGGGATTCCTGTGCGCGTCGTGTCTATGCCATCGACGGACGTGTTTGACCGTCAGGATCCAGCCTATAAAGCAGCGGTGTTAGGCAAGGGCTTGCCAAGAATCGCGATCGAAGCCGGTGTGACCGATCTTTGGTATAAATATGTTGGCCTGGAAGGTGCGGTCGTCGGTATCGATACTTTTGGTGAGTCTGCCCCTGCCAGCGTGCTGTTCAAGTACTTTGGTTTTACCGTGGAAAACGTGGTTGCCAAAGTTAAAGCGACTCTGGTTTAAGTCGGACTTGAACGATTTTGTGACTATTCTGTGACTATTCAATGACTCAATCCATGAGCAGTATCAAAGAGGTCAGCCTGCGCCGTGCTACTGTAGCTGACGCTGCAGCGATCGCCGCCGTGCGTATACAAAGCTGGCTGGCGACGTATCGCGGCATGATTCCGGATGCGTATCTGGATGAAATGAAGCTCGATGACAGCATCACGCATTGGCGCACCATCCTTGAGGCACTGGCAAGCGCCGGTGACCGGGTATGTGTGTTTGTTGCGGAAAGTGAGGGCGTCATCATCGGTTTTGCTTCCGGCATGTTATTGCCAGAACCAAAGCTGGGCATGAACGCTGAATTGACCGCCGTTTATCTGCGTCCGGCATGGCAGCGTTCCGGTATCGGCCGGCGCATGGTGCAAAAGGTGGCGCGTACTTTGCAAGCGCAGGGCAGTGATAGTCTGCTGGTCTGGGTGATTGCCGGGAACGCCATGGCCAGAAATTTTTACGAAGAATTAGGCGGCGCACTGCTGCGCGAGCAAAATTTTAGTTGGGATGGCATGGATCTGGTGGAGGCTGGCTATGGCTGGCAAGATTTGTCGGTGCTGATGGCCTCGGTAAATGCCTTTCCTTCTTCACCATCCTTACATTGATGGCAAATGAAATATTGTTTTTTAATATTTAATATTTAATATTTAATATTTAATGTTCAGTGTTAGTTTTTATTGTTAAGTCCTTTTGGAGATGAAACCATGACGATTCGCGTCGCAATCAACGGCTATGGCCGTATCGGCCGTAATATCCTTCGCGCACATTACGAAGGTGGTAAGTTTAAAAACGAGATTCAGATCGTTGCTATTAATGATCTGGGCAATGCAGAATCGAACGCTCACCTGACGCGTTACGACACTGCGCATGGTAAGTTTCCCGGCACCGTTACAGTCGAAGGCGATACCATGATCGTCAACGGCGACAAAATCAAAGTGTTTGCCGAACGTAACCCAGCCAATATCCCTTGGGGCGAGTTGAATGTAGATGTGGTTCTGGAATGCACAGGCTTCTTCACGACAAAAGAAAAAGCTTCTGCCCACATTGCTGGCGGCGCTAAAAAAGTCATCATCTCGGCACCAGGCGGTAAAGATGTTGATGCCACTATCGTGTTCGGTGTGAACCATGGCGTACTAAAAGCCACTGACACTGTCATTTCAAACGCGTCTTGCACCACCAACTGCTTAGCCCCGATTGCCAAGCCTTTGAATGATGCAATTGGTATTGTCAACGGCTTGATGACCACAATTCACTCTTACACTAATGACCAGGTATTGACCGACGTCATGCACGAAGACCTGCGTCGTGCCCGTTCTGCGACCATGAGCATGATCCCGACAAAAACTGGCGCTGCGGTTGCGGTTGGTCTGGTATTGCCGGAATTAAATGGCAAGTTGGATGGCTACGCCATGCGCGTACCAACCATCAACGTCTCTGTCGTTGATCTCACTTTCATCGCTGCGCGTGATACTTCGGTAGAAGAAATCAACAAAGTCATGAAAGACGCTTCTGAAGGCGCGTTAAAAGGTATTTTGGATTACAACACGGCACCTCTGGTTTCTGTTGATTTCAATCACAATCCGGCTTCCAGTACTTACGACGAAACCTTGACTAAAGTTTCCGGTCGTCTGGTCAAAGTATCGTCCTGGTATGACAACGAGTGGGGTTTCTCCAACCGTATGTTGGACACTACAATGGCATTGATGAATGCAAAGTAATTTGCCTTGAGCATTTGTGTAACACGGTCAATCTGAAAATACCCCGAACTTTCGGGGTATTTTTTTGTCCGAGTACTGTCGTTACCATAATTCTGGAGAAAAATATGTCCTTCACGATACGAAAAATACTCGGAGACAATAAAGGCTTTCTGATATTTTTGGTCGGCATGATACTGATGCGCAGCGCCCTGGCCGATTGGTATGTGGTGCCTTCCAGTTCTATGTATCCGAATCTATTAGAGGGCGACCGGGTGCTGTGTGACCGCATTGCCTATGACCTGAAACTACCATTTACCGATGTCATACTCAAGCATGTTGCCGACCCTAAGCGAGGTGATATCGTGACCTTTACTTCACCGGAGGATGGTATCCGTTTAGTCAAGCGTCTGATTGCCGTGCCGGGCGATGTGGTGGAAATGCGCAACGAGAAGTTAGTGATCAACGGCGTGGAGGCGGACTATACATCGGTGACCCCGCGCGATGCCGATCATTTGACGCCGGTACGCGTGTATGCCGGTCAGCAACTGGTGTTTCAGGAGACTCTGGGGTCGCTTAAGCACGAGGTTATCGTGATGCCGGAACGCGCCGCAAAACGCTCATTTGCTCCGGTTCAGGTACCGGCAGGACAATACATGATGCTGGGAGATAACCGGGATAACAGCCGGGATTCACGCTATATCGGTCTGGTTAAGCGGGAACTGATTACCGGGCAAGTCAAACACCTGCTGTATTCGCTCAATGGCGACAATTACTATCTGCCGCGCTTCGAACGTTTTGGCGCAGGAGTCTGATTTACTTTTTAGTGAATCATGTTTTTACTCAGCGACATAGCCTAATGTCGCTGAAATTTGCTCTGCTGTTGAGATCAGATCACTCAACCATTCTTCTTGCAGGCGGTCGGCGGGGGCCGAAATAGATAAGCCGGCAATCATCTTGCCACTGTCGTCACGGATGCCTGCCGCCATGCAACGCACGCCTAATTCCAGCTCTTCATTGTCACGGGCATAGCCTTTTTCCCTGACTTCGGCCAGTTCTTTTTCCAGCTTGGCCAGATCGGTGATGGAGTTTTTGTTGTGTCCGGCCAGGCCTGTGCGGGTAGTGTAGGCGCGTATCGCTTTCGGTTCGTCCAGGGATAAAAATAATTTTCCGGTTGAGGTCAGATGCAAGGGCGCACGCCCGCCAATCGCGCGGACCACTTGCATGCCGGAGCGTTCTGAAAAAGCCCGGTCAATATACACAATTTCATCGCCCTGGCGCACTGACAGGTTAATCGTCTGATGGGTCTGACGGTGCAAGGCGCGCATGAATTCCAGTGCTGCCTCGCGGACATTCAGGCGGCTTTTCACAATATTGCCCAGTTCTAGCAAGCGCATACCCAGACGGTAAGAACCGGCGTCAGCCCGGTCCACAAAACGGGTCTTGACCAGATCATTCAAAATCCTGTGTGCGGTGGACGGATGCAGCCCGGTGACAATGGCAAGTTCCTTCAGACTCACAGGGTCTTGGTAGCGCGACAAGGCGTCAAGCAGAGAGACCAGACGCTCTATCACTTGAATAGAAGTTTTGTCGGAAGCGGGGATTTCGTTTTTCATAATATGGTTGGTGCATTGCAATATAACCTTTATACCACAATGTGAAAAGAAACGGCAGTGCTTAATATCAAAAAGTATGCATTTTAGTTAGCGATTTTGATCAGACCGGCCCATCAGCCTGCCGGTCAGAGAATGCCGGCGCCCGATTGGCGTTATTGCGGCATCAGCTGGTAAAATTCGACCGGCACGGTAAGGAATATTCTCAATTGATCATTTAAGGGATTACGCATGATAAATCAGAAAAAAATCGTCAGCGACTTTAAAAGCAAAAGCGGCCTGCGGCGGATTTTTGCTGCTTTCTTTTACTCTGTCGATGGATTTAAATCGGCATGGCAGAACGAGCATGCATTTCGTCAGGAATTGGTGATGGTAGTGTGCGGTGCGGTTATTGCACTTATTTTGCCGGTGTCGGCATTTGAGAAATTGATGATGATTGCCGTATTGGTCTTGATTCTGGTGGTCGAACTGATCAATTCGGCGATTGAGGCAGTGGTCGACCGGGTCTCGCTAGAGCGCCATATCTTGTCTAAAAATGCAAAAGACTTTGGTAGCGCCGCCGTATTATTGACAGTACTGATCGCGCTGGCGACCTGGGCGGTGGTTCTGGTGAACCGTTTTTACTATTAGCCGATATCAAAATCGGGAATCAAAAACAGGTATCAAAAACAGAAATCTAAAACGCGGATCAAAAACAGGAACAAAAATCTAACAACAGACATGCGAATGGTTTTTGAGTACATTGTGGTTTGAGATATCAAGTCGCCTTGATGGCGGTAGTTGGGTCGCCCGCCAGCTGATTGCTTAAATAGAGGCGGCTAATCGCTTTATCTCAGCAAAAAGTGCGCTACCTGGATCGGCCAGTTGGTCGCAGATAGTCAGGTGATTGCTATCGGGTAGGGCAATTTCGCTACGATGCTGTGCTCGCCATGCGTCGCCGATCAGCTTGGTTTGCCGCTTAAATTCATCCGATTCTAAGCCGCCCACTGCCGTAATAAACGCAATATCCTGCTTCAGGGGCATGAGTCCCGGCGATAACGGTAAAACGCGTTTCGGGGTCAGTTTGATGTCGGTATTAATAAAATCGGCGAGTAATAAGGGTGTCAGGTCGTAAAGGCCGGACAGTAAGACCCCGGCTTTGATCAGATCGGCAGGCAAGCCTGCATCATAGGTCGGCCAGTCTGCCGTCATGAGCATGGCGGCCAGATGCGCACCGGCGGAATGCCCTGCAAGCATAATGCGACTCGGGTCAATCTCATACTTTTCGCTATTGTTATATAGCCAGGCCACAGCCCGTAATTGTTGCAGAACGATTTGCTCCAGACTAGCTTCGGGTGCCAGCGTGTAATTGGTCAGTGCCAGATTCATACCGGCATTTGTGAACGCCGGTGCCAGCATGGAAAAGTCTGCTTTATCCAGCGAGCGCCACCAACCGCCATGAATAAAGATCACCAGCGGCGAGTGCGGCTGGCGAGTCGGGAAAATATCCAGTCGTTCACCGGGAGACTCCCCATACATCAGGTCATACAAGCCGGCGTTACTGCGTTTTACCCGAGCAGATTTATTTACCCAGCGCGTAAACACCGCGGGGTGATCGGGAATGGCGGCGCGTGCATTGTATTGTTCGCTATAGTAGTAGCCAGGATTTTTCATAGAGCGATAGCGCAAGAATAAAAGCCTATCCTAGCGCAGAACCGCGGCGATGGCCATACGGGTATGCCGCAGACTTCAGCAAATATGTTCAGCAAATAAGTTCAGCAAATAAGTTCAGCAAATAAGTTTGTTTAAGGCACGCTGAAGAATTACACTTGCCGCTTTTGCCCTTTTTGAAAGTGCCTACCTGAATGACGATGCTTCCTGAAATTACCTCTACACGCAATGCAACGATGTCCGATGCCTTGAATGCCTGCATTAATCATAAAACCAAGCCGCTGGGAAGCCTTGGGCGGCTGGAGCAACTGGCGCATCAGATTGGCTTGATACAGCAGAGTTTGCAGCCGGAATTAAGGCAGCCGGCGATTCTGGTGTTTGCCGCTGATCATGGCGTTGTCGCTGAAAATATTTCCGCTTTTCCGCAAGAGGTGACCTGGCAAATGGTGGAAAATTTTTTAGCGCAAGGTGCTGCTATCAATGTGTTTGCGAGACAAAACCAGATACAACTGCATATCGTTGATGCGGGAGTGAATCATGATTTTGGCCAACGCAGCGGCTTGCTGGACAGGAAAATCGCACCCGGAACGCGTAATTTTGCAAGGCAAGCAGCCATGAGCGCCGAACAATGCCAGACGGCTTTGCAGCACGGCAGACAACTGGTTGCCAATTTGCCGGGCAATGTGCTTGGCTTTGGTGAAATGGGTATAGGCAATACGACCGCCGCGGCCGCACTGATGCATCAATTGACGGGGCTTGCTGTCGCCGATTGCGTCGGTGCCGGTACCGGCTTAAGCGCAGAGGGTGTTTTGCATAAACAGCAGGTCATCGAAGCGGCGGTGGCGTTGCACGCGGGGGCAACGGAACCGCTACAGGTATTGGCGACATTTGGCGGCTTTGAAATCGCAATGATGGTGGGGGCAATGCTGGCGGCTGCCGAACGCCGTATGCTGCTGCTGATTGATGGTTTCATCGTTACTAGTGCCTTGCTGGTCGCGGCAAGATTGCAACCGGCGATTGTGGATTATTGTGTGTTTGCGCATTGCTCGGATGAGAGTGGCCACAGCAAAATGCTGGCAGCCTTGGAAGCCCGGCCTTTATTGCAGCTTGATCTGCGTCTGGGTGAGGGTACCGGTGCCGCTTTGGTGTATCCGCTGCTTCAGGCCGCAGTGAATTTCATGAATCAGATGGCGACTTTTACCTCGGCGCAGGTCAGTGAAAAGAGCGAATAAGCCAAAAAAGGTCAATGTAGTGAATAAAATATCGATGCCATCATGATGCAACAACTGCGGCTGTTTTTTATCGCCATGCAATTTTTTACGCGGATACCGATACCCGCATGGGTAGGGTTCGATCCGGCCTGGTTGCATCACGCTTCCCGTTATTTTCCTGCAATCGGGTGGCTGGTGGGGTTTGTCACTGCGGCGGTGTACCTGCTGGCATCATTGCTGTGGCCACCTGCAGTCGCTGTCATCTTGTCGACAGTGGCCGGCATCTGGCTTACCGGGGCCTTCCATGAAGACGGTTTTGCCGATGTCTGCGATGGTTTCGGCGGCGGCATGAGTGCTGAGCGGGTGTTGGAAATTATGAAAGATTCCCGCGTCGGGGCCTATGGTGCAATCGGTATCTGTTTGCTGCTGCTGTTGAAGATCAGCTTACTGATTAGCTTGCCGCTGGCCTATGTGGTTCCCGCTTTATTGGTGGCGCATCCCTTATCGCGTCTAGCGTCGTGCAGTCTGATCTGGTGCCTGGAATATGCCAGGCTGGAAGGCAAGGCAAAGCCTCTGGCGCAGCATATGTCAGATGCTGAGTGGGGCATCGCTGTGGCCAGCGTCATGCTGCCGGTCGCCATTTTGCTGGCGCTGGGCTTACTTCCTTTGCCGTCGTTTTTGGGTGGCCTGGTGTTGCTGATATTTGCTAGCTGGTGGCTGGCGCGCCTGTTTGTGCGCAGGGTGGGCGGCTATACCGGCGACTGTCTGGGAGCGGTTCAGCAATTGTCGGAAGTGGCGTTTTATCTTGGTCTACTGGCTTTGCCACGCTCTGGTTTTTATTTTGGGTTTGGGTCTTGATGCAGCTGTATCTGGTGCGTCACCCGCAACCTGACATCGCTTCGGGCATTTGTTATGGTCAGAGTGACATCGCCGTCAAAGCAGCAGATCTGGCGGCGGTGCTGCAACAGTTGCAATTGTCGTTGCCGCCCGATGTGCCGTTATTTTCTAGTCCCTTGCAACGTTGCGCCAGACTGGCATCGGCTTTGCATCAGGCGCCGACCTTTGATGCCCGTCTGATGGAAATGCATTTTGGTGCATGGGAAATGCAGAGTTGGGATGTCATTGCGCGTGCCGAGATTGATGCCTGGGCGGCCGATGTGGCTGCTTACGCACCGGGTGGCGGGGAAACGGTGCTCTCAATGGCCGCCAGAGTAATCGATTTTATGCATGATGTAGCGACGCAGTCGCTGGCAGAGGCGATCATTGTTGCCCATGCAGGAACCATCCGCTTAATCATGGCTTATCAGCCCGGTATCAATGCAAAAGAGTTGGCGAGTGAAGTCGTCACGAAAAAAAAGACGATACATTTTGGAGAGTGTTTTAAATTGCAAGTTAAGTTGTGCTAACGTTACAGCTAAATCCAGACTTTTTTATCTAGAGTTGCTTCTAGCTACTCTTGCTTAACCTCTCATTGAGGCCTCTGTGCCTGGCTCAGAATTATGATAGAACTTCGTAAAACACCGAGAACCAATGTCATCTGGCGCGCGGCAATCAAACTCGCGGAGGGTAAGGTGACGCCGGTGAAAGTGGTGAATATTTCTAGTGGTGGTTTGCTGTTGCACTGCAGCGGACAGGTGGAAGCAGGTAAGGAATATCATCTGATGATGGAAGTGCCGGGCATCAACCAGGCTTCCAGTGAGCATTATCAGGTTCCATGCAAGGTAAGAGCGCTTCATGCCAGACTGAGCGGAGACATCTACTATGTCGGCGTGACATTTACTGAGATATCCAGCCTGCACCAGAGCTTGTTTGAAGCTTGGCTGTCGATTACCACCAGGTATGATCATTTGGTCTGACGCAACACAAACCTCTTGTGTTCATGCCGATACGGTGTGTTGTAAAACATACGAAAAACTAGTCAGACGGCTATCGTAAAATGACATGATGTCGATTGAACTTGCCGCCGTGCCGCCCAGCCTTTAAACTGGCGCAGTTTTGGTGCTCGCAGACATGTTCATGTTTGCGGTTAAACGGGAAACACAATGCTTTTGCATAAAGTGTGCTGCCCCCGCAACGGTGTACAAGCATCATGTTTTAGTTGATTTTTACCAGTAAAAACATGATAAGCCATCCTTCATTACCACTGTGCAAAGTGCATGGGAAGGTCAGGTGGTCAAGCTTGTCAGCCCGGATACCGGCCAGAATAAGTGAAGTGCTGCGGACGGGGATATTTCGACAAACGATTTTTCAGATATTGTATCGTTGCTATTTTTTTCAGGCTAGCCTGGATTACGGGCGCGATGCTTGATCATTCCATCAGTGGCACTTTGTATTCACGCAGCCTGCGGGGACGTTGGCTGCATGCCTTTTTTCGAACTGATCATGACTTCTACCTGTAAACCGCTCGCCATCAGCCTCGCTGTGGCTGCTCTATTTCCTTCTTTTTCTGCTGTCGCACAATCTAGTAACCTCACTCCTGCGGTCGTCGTTACTGCCGGGCGCCAAATTCAGGCGGCTAAAGACGTACTGGCTGACAATGTTGTCATCACCGCCGAAGATATCGCCAAATCCGGCGCTTCCGGTCTCGTCGATTTACTGCAACAGCAACGCGGTATCGAAATTTCCCGTAACGGTGGCACCGGTACGGTGGCTTCGGTTCTGATGCGTGGCGGTGCCAATATCCAGAATGTGGTGTTGGTTGACGGTGTCCGCATCGGTTCATCGACGACCGGTGGCGCGACCTGGTCAGCTATTCCTCTGGCGCAAATTGAACGCATCGAGATTGTGTATGGCCCTTTGTCCAGTTTGTACGGTGCTGATGCAATGAGTGGCGTGATTCAGGTTTTCACAAAAAAAGGCGCTAAAGTGATCACGCCTACCGTCTCGGTTGGTGTTGGCAGTTATGGTTTGTACAAAGTAGATGCCGGCATCTCTGGCACCATGGATGGCCGTGTCAGTTTTGCGTTAAACGCCGGGCATGAAAAATCAGATGGTTATTCTGCGACCAAACCGGCTGCCGGACAATACAGCTATAACGCAGATAAAGATGGCTATACGATTGATAGCGTCAGCGGTCGTTTCGGGTGGGAAGTGACAAAAGAGCTTGAATTAGGGCTAAATTTCCTGCAAAGCCGTTTGGAAGCACAATTTGATTCCGGTCCTGGCTACGATGACAGCAGCATTCAAAAACTTGAAACCTTAGCTTTGTTCGCCAAGGGAAAGGTCGCCAGCAATTGGCTTACGACAGTGCAAATTGCACAAACTGCCGACAAGGGCTACAGCAATGCATCGTATGGCGCGAGCCAGATTGACACCACGCAAACCAGCTTTAACTGGCAAAACGACATACTCATCGGTAAAGACGTAGTGCAACTGGTGGCTGAACGACGCGAAGAAAAGGTCAATACCACGGTAACCGAAGTGAACGGGCAGCGTGCGACCAATTCTGTCGCTGCTTCCTATGTATTGAAACAAGATGCGCATCTGGCCAGTGCCAGTGTCCGCCATGACCGCAGTTCAGAGTATGGTGCGCATACCACCGGTAGCATCGCCTACGGTTACCGTCTGACGGATGCCTTACGTCTCAATGCCAGTTACGGTACCAGTTTCCGTGCACCCAATTTCAATGAATTGTATTACCCGGGTTATGGCATCGCTAGCAACAAACCGGAACAGACAAAAAATGCCGAGGCCGGAGTGTATTTTGATAACGGTACGATGCAATTAAGCGCGGTTTATTACCAAAACAAGGCAAGCGATCTGCTGGTGTATGCCAACCCTTGCCCTGTTGATATTGTTAACCATCCCTATGGTTGTGCTTACAACGTGAACAAAGCCACGATGTCGGGCTTAACCATCGGTGCAAGTACCCAACTAGGCGATGTTACCCTGCGCGGTTCTTTGGATGTACAAGATCCTAAGGATGACACAACCGGCAAACGTTTGGCACGACGTGCTAAACAACACGGCACTTTGGCGGCTGAATATACTATTGCTAAAGCTAAACTGGGTGTAGAGACTATTTTTTCCGGTGAGCGCTTTGATGATGCCGCAAACAAAGACACACTGCCAGGTTATGCTCTGCTCAACCTGTATGCA
>JBBQNW010000028.1:0-20107 GCA_038330335.1 Burkholderiales bacterium
TGCGGAGTGCCGGCCTGGCTATACCAACGCTCAAACTGGGTCAGGTCGCGCCCGCTGGAGTCTGCCATGGCAGCACGAAAATCATCACAAGCAACGGCTTGCCCGTCATGCCGCTGGAAGTACAGATCCATCCCTTTACGGAAACCGTCATGCCCCAGCAAGGTGTAATACATGCGTACCACTTCCGCGCCTTTTTCATAAATCGTGACGGTATAGAAATTATTGATTTCGACAAAAGAATCGGGCCGCACAGGGTGCGCCATCGGGCCGGCATCTTCTGAAAACTGAACCTGACGCAGCAGACGCACGTCTTCAATCCGCTTGACGGCTCGCCCGGTCGCGCTGCCAACCAGATCAGCAGAAAATTCCTGATCGCGAAACACTGTCAAACCTTCTTTTAACGATAACTGGAACCAGTCACGGCACGTGACACGATTCCCGGTCCAGTTATGAAAATATTCGTGACCGACTACCGATTCTATCCCGGCGTAATCGACGTCGGTAGCAATGGCCGGGTTCGCCAGAACAAACTTGGTATTGAAAATATTCAAGCCCTTGTTTTCCATTGCGCCCATATTAAAGTCGCTGGTGGCGACGATCATAAAGCGGTCCAGATCGAGCTCAAGGCCAAAGCGTTCTTCGTCCCAGCGTATGCTGTTTTTCAGAGAATCCATGGCGTGCTGGGTCTTATCCAGATTACCTGCCTCGACCCACACCTGCAGCAATACTTTGCGGCCGGATTTGAGTTTGTACTTTTCTTCCTGGCAGACCAGCTTACCAGCCACTAGAGCGAACAAGTAAGACGGTTTTTTGAAAGGATCTTCCCAGGTGGCATAGTGGCGGCCATCACCCAGATCGCCCTCGGCGATCAGATTGCCATTTGACAGCAATACCGGATATTTTTTCTTATCGCCGCGCAGCATGATCGTAAACGTCGACATCACATCCGGGCGATCCGGATAGTAAGTGATACGGCGAAAACCTTCGGCCTCACATTGGGTAAAAAAGTTGCCGTTAGAAACATACAGACCGGTCATCGTGGTGTTTTTGCTGGCCTGAATCACCGTCTCAATTTCCAGAGTAAGAACATCCGGAGCATTGGCGATGGTTAATTTCCCATCGGCCAGGGTGTAGGCGCTTTTTTTCAGATTCACGCCGTTCATACGCAATTGCAATAATTTGATCGACTCACCGAGTAGCACAAGATTCTTTTCACTGCTATCGTGGTTGCGCCGCATGGTCAATCGGGTTGCAACGTGAGTCGCATCCGGATCAAGATCAAAACCCATCTCGACGGAATCGACCCAAAAGCCTGGGGCAACATAATCCTTGCGGAAAATAGTGACTGGTGTGCTTGCAATGTCTGTGCGCATGGGCTTGAATATCTCGTAAGTATCTGAAAAGAAATGCAAAGTCTCGCCAATAACTTTGCGCAAGCCGCTATTTTACCAATTCATCAGAGTAAGCATCAGCGGTTTATCTCATCAGTAAAGAATAACCAGAGAAAATTTGGACGATATGCCGTTTTTTTCAACGAGAAACAGGCATTTGCCGACGGTACATGGCACTGACACAGCTAAGCCTGTTAGTGATAATAATAGTGTGCACGACAATATCGACATTTTGATTGAAGGGACAAGAAATTTTGCATAGACTTCCTGCTGATTAGCGACCAGCTCTTACATTAGCCTGCTGACCTGAAAAGCTTTGGCGACGAGGTCTGGCGACAGCGGAATCATCACATGAGATGCCAGCGGGACTCAGCCATTTTCACCCTCACCTGTTCAGCTATTATGCAAAACAATCTCCATCCCCCAACATTGGCCCGGCAGCTTTTTGCCAACATGCAACTCCTTGTCTTATTTGCACTGGCGGGATTGCTCAACGGATGCGCCACCACCTTGAGTAGTCAGGTCAGCATAGTTCATGCTTGGCCAGAGGGCCTGCAGGAGAAAAGCTATCGTTTTGAAACCTCTGCCAGATCGGAAAACGATGTGCAGTACGCCCGCTACCAGGCCATGCTAGGCACAGAGTTGCAGTCATTAGGATTCATCGAAAGCAGCGCAGCAGACACGGAGCATGCCGCACGCTTAAGCGTGGCGATGGAGTATGCCAGCACGGCTAGCGAGATGCCCGACGGTATGTCCTCGCCAACGATGATGATGATGATGTCGCCCCTGCACTTCCCTCCCTCGCCGCACCATTCATCGTTTAGTGGGCAGACACATAGCCTCTGGATGCTGTCGAATCTGTCAGCACCCAAATATTATCTGCATCAACTGAAAATCCTCATCCGTGACAGAAAAAGCGCTGCGCAATTGGCCGATATCAGAGCAAGTACCGAACAGCCCAACCCGGACATCGCGGCAATCATGCCTTATCTGATGATCAGTGCATTGAAGCAGTTCCCGGGGCAAAGCGGCAGTACCACCATGGTCACTTTACCGCGATCGCTGCCGGCGAAGAAATAAGCAAAAGGCCGCATGACCGGCTGCGAGCCATGTAATAGCGTGCGATTGCATGGCATTAGCTTAGTCTGACGGATCGCGCAAGGCTTCTATCAGTGCCCGGTCAACCACAGAATCGGACACAATTTGAGTCACCACGCCCGAGCGGAATTTTCCGACCAGCTCTTCTCCGGAAATAGAAAATGCATCGTGCCCCTGGCGATTCGTGAAGATGTAACGGGTACGTTTAGGGCTAACCCAAGCCAGTTTATAGCGCGCGATGGCATCATTGGCCTGAATAAAATTCAACCAGACCCCACGCTCCAGCAATTCCAGCTGTTGTGCACAAAGGTCATCGGGCTGCTCGATCTGGTCTTGCGCGTGCTTGTTCAAACGCCGTTCGCTGGCCCGTTGCGCAATGTTTACCGCAATTTCGAGTTGTCGGCGAGGGGAAAACTCTAAGGGCGCGCGGGCAATCGCCGCATGACGCTCTGCCAGCTTAGAGAAAAAAAATACCCGTTCCGGGTCATCCCATTTAATCGCATTTAACCAGGCATTCAGCAATGACAGCATGGAAGGCAATTTACTGACCAGTTCCTTGCGTTCTTCGGCACTATTTTTGGATTTCAGGCTCCAGATCAAATCGTCCATGGTCTTGAGTGCATTTTCAAGAGCATGCGGTTTCTTTTCCTTGACGCTATGGGCAATCGTCAAAATACGTATCCATTGCTGCACTAGAAATGTTTCCAGAAAACCGGCAACCTCACCTGTCTCGACCCGAATCGAGACATCGTGCTCAGCAAACTCTCTTGCCAGACGCATTTTCTCTTGCCTGAGTGCCTCTGCCACAGGAAGGCTGATGGCATCTTGCGTTTTTTGCTCTTCCTCTTTCAGGAAAGCCTCAAGATCAGAAACAACGTCAGAAAACAAGTCAATCTGTTGGTCGAACTCTTGCTGCACCCGCTCGACGATGCCTTCTATCATCTGATACAAGGGATCTTCGGCAGCCGCATCGGCATCCAGCAAGGCCCCGGATTTCGCCAGCGTGTCGATCAGGACACGCGCCGGATGGGTGTCTTTAAAAAAGAAATCTTTATCGAGCAAGGCCACCTTGAGCGTCGGTATCTGCAACTGCCCGATCAGATTTTTAATATCCTCCGGAATCGTGGGGTCATTAAAAACGAAATCAAAAATCCGCGCCAACAGCTCTATCGTGTTTTGGTCGATGTGGGTCAGGCTATCTGCCGCCGCCTGCTGCGAAATTTGCCGCAAGGGCGATTCACCGCGATGCGCCGCTGCCCCGCCGATTGCTGCGCTCGGTCTGGGGTTTTTTTGCACACTGGTCAGATAGTCAAAAAACTGGCGGTCTATGGTCACGGTATCGGCTTTACCGGTGCCACTTCCGGAACCGGCAAAACCACCGCCGCTACCGCTCCATTCCAGCCCGCCTTGCTGCCTTTTCGCCAGGCCAGGTGCGGCCTGCCCCGAAAAAATACTCCTGAGTTTATTATGCAAATAGGGATCACGCTGATCCATCTCATCAGATCCTGCCGACTCACTCCCTCGGTTCTTACCACCCTTACCACGATAGACGTCACTGAGATCAGGCAAAATTCCGCGCGCGATCAAAGCCTCATTAACTTCTTCCAGAATCGGATTCAGTTGCAAAAAAATACCGGGTTGCAGCAAACGCAGCACCAGATGATGCGATGCCGGCGTGCTGTCGAACTCCATCCACGCCTGGTAGACTGCCAGCACAAACACATCCGGGCGAAACGGGTTTTGCGAAATATTGATGGGGGTACGTCTGAGCACATTACCGATACGGATATTGAGTGCCACCAAAATTTCCGCATTACTGACCTCTAAAGCCTGACTCAGATTGCGGATTAAGACCTTGCTTTCCATCTCTTCAAAAGTCACCAGCGAAAAATCTTGCGGACTATCTTCTTTTTTTGGCTTTTTCTTGGTGTTGACAGTGCTCACTTCTGTAATCAGTGCGGCATTAATTTTGCCGGCGACCAGACGATAAAACGCGACATGGTTTTTCTTTAATAATTGATATGCCTGAAAGCCGTTACTCGCCTCTTCCGGCCGGATCGACTGGTCCGACAATTTAAAAAGTGCTTCTGTCAACCGTGCAGAAAATGCCTCTAGCTGAGAGGAAACCAGATGACTGGCAATCGGCACCAGCCCTTGCAAAATAAGCAATCGACTTGAGCTGGAAAATTCACTTTTCTTTACCGGGCTATTGGCCGGATTGGGTAGCGGTATCGTATCCATGTATTCGCCTGGTGGATGATGAGGACACTGCAAAAATGACAAAACACGAGCTGAGTCAGTTGGAGTAGTAAGCTTCTGTCGCAAAGGTAATAAAGACGATCAGTGCCACGGCAAAAAACAATACGATTAACAGTCGCCCAAATTTCGGGCTATCGTCCGCAGAAGGTGGGGCGACTTGGCTTGCCGCTAGGGGTTTCGTGGCTCGCTCTGGCGTTGGTTGTTTGGTCATTTTATATCTGCTGGCGGGGTATTTCAATGCGCCGATGCTAACAGAGAGCTGCTAGTCACCGGCAAAAACTGTTGTCTTATGGAATGAGAATACTAGAACCTGTTGTTTTCCGTGCTTCAAGATCTCGGTGCGCCTGAACCACTTCACGCAATGGATAACGCTGACGAATGTCGATTGTAATCTTACCACTCTCGACCATGTCAAATAACTGCGCCGCCATTTGTTCCAGATCAGCACGCTGCGCGGTATGGCTCATCAAACTTGGGCGGGTTACAAACAGCGAACCCCGCGAGGCCAGTTCATTTAAGCTAAATTCCGGCACAGGCCCAGACGCGTTACCAAAACTGACCATCATGCCCAAGGGCGAAAGACAATCAAGCGAGCCGATGAACGTATCTTTGCCTATCGAATCATAGACCACCGGTACTCCCTTACCGCCGGTAATTTCGCGTACCCGTTCCACAAAATTTTCAGTATTGTAGTTAATCACGTGGCTGCAACCATGTGATTTCGCCAGTACGCCTTTCTCATCCGAGCCCACAGTACCGATCATGGTCACGCCCAGTGCGCGCGCCCACTGGCAGGCAATCAGCCCAACGCCGCCGGCTGCGGCGTGAAATAAAATGGTTTCGCCACCTGTTAACGGAAAGGTCCGGTGAAACAGATATTGCACGGTCAGGCCTTGCAACATCATGCCCGCTGCGGTCTCAAAACCGATACTGTCCGGCAGCCTGACCAGACCATCGGCAGGCATCACGCGCGCTTCGGCATAAGCCCCGAGCGGCCGACCGGCATACGCCACTCTATCGCCGGGTTTCACATGGGTGACGCCCGGCCCGACTGCTTCGACAATACCGGCAGCTTCCATGCCCAAGCCCGCTGGCAGAGGCTGCGGATATAAACCGGTGCGAAAATACACATCAATAAAATTTAAGCCACAAGCCTTGTGTCTGACCAGCGCTTCCCCTTGGCGCGGCGCCGGTAATTCAACCTCGACCAGCTCCATGACTTCCGGCCCGCCCACGCGCTGCATTCTGATTGCTTTTGTCATACTGTCTCCTATTTTTTGCTGAGTAAATACATGCCACCGATCACCAGTACCGTACCGGCTAATTGCCAGCTAGTTACTGTCTCGCCAAGAAAAAAAGCGCCTAAAAATAATGTGGACACCGGCCCTATCATGCCGGCCTGCGAGGTAGTTGCGGCCCCGACGCGCCGGACGGCGAACATGGTCAGAAATACCGGTAAGACCGTGCAGAAAATCGCATTCACCAAAGATAACCAATACACTGCGGCCGGCTGAATCAGCATAGCAGCCGGGCGCAAGGCAAAAAATTGCCCGACACAGGCGGCACTCGACACACACATCGCATACGACACCAAGCGCAGCGAGCCGAGCCGCACCACCAACTGTCCGGATTGGATCAGATACAGAGAATACGAAACTGCTGCGCCCAGCACCAACACCGAGCCAAGCATAACTTTATCGCCACCGAATTTCAGATCATGCACAAACACCAGTACGATGCCAAGATACGACACACCCAGCGCCGCCCATTCTCTCGAGCGCACTTTGCGCTTTAAAAACACGGCAGAAATCAACAAGACAAAAGACGGTGTCAGAAACAGGATCAAGCGTTCCAGCCCAGCCGTAATGTATTGCAAACCCAAAAAATCAAGGAAGCTCGATAAGTAATAACCGACCAGGCCCAGACCGACCAGGCGCCAGCGATCCAGCGCTGACAGGCGCACACCGCGTTTCGCCTGCCAGATCGCGATCAACGCAAAGATCGGCAACGAGAACAGCATGCGAAAAGCAATCAGCGTGACCGCATCGACCTGATACCGGTAAATTAATTTAGCCACAATGGCTTTGGTAGAAAATAAAATGGCGCCAGAAATGGCGATGGCCAGACCGATCAGATATTGCCGCCGGTCGTGCGGGGAATGCGAGGATGGATTCATAGCCCTCATTGTAAGGGCTAATACCAGACTGCGTTCTGGCTTAGCTGCGAGCTTAGTTGCAGACCTAGTTGCAGACTTAGCTGCGGGCGATAAGGAGCAGCATCTCATTCCATGCACGCTGCAACCGGCTATAAGCAAACGATCAACAATGCACCTTACCCGAGCGCATTGCCGATCCAGCCCGTGAGCCCTAAAACCAAGCGACTCCTAGCGTTTTTTCATGATGGAGCCAAGCACGCCGCGGATGATTTCTCGTCCGACTTGTGAGCCCATGGTTCGCACCGCTGACTTCACCATGGTTTCCGCCACATTGTCTTTACGCCGAATGCCGTTGCTAGCGCCAAATAAATTCCCAAACATGCCGCTCAAGGCGTCGCCAATAGCACTGCCCTCTTGCGCCGGTGCAGGCTGCTCCGGCGCAGTTTGCCGCGGCAAGCTAGGTGCCGACGACCTGGAAGACGTGCCCGCCGGGGTAGCAGCAGTGCTACCAACGGTACTCAAATCACAGGCACCACCGGCAGAATTACCCCAGCCACTCGTGCCAGTATCGCCGCTATCGGGCGCCGCCGATTGCGCGCTTGCCGCGACCCGCCCTTTTAGTTTTTCATAGGCAGAATCACGATCTATCGTTTTTTCGTAGATGCCGGCCACGATAGAGCTGGCGATAATCTGTTGACGTTCTTCCATGCTGATAGGCCCGATTTGCGATGCCGGTGGCAGCACAAAACCGCGCTGCACGATCGCCGGCCGGCCTTTTTCATCCAAAAACGAAATCAGGGCTTCGCCGACCCCAAGTTCACCGATCACCTGTGCCGTATCCAGATCAGGATTCGGCCGGAACGTCTCGGCCGCAGCCTGTACCGCTTTCTGATCGCGCGGCGTGTAAGCGCGTAACGCGTGCTGCACCCGGTTACCGAGTTGGCCCAACACCGTATCGGGAATATCGAGCGGATTTTGCGTCACAAAATACACACCGACACCTTTAGAACGGATCAAGCGCACCACTTGTTCGATCTTTTGCAAAAGAACCTTAGGCGCTTCATCAAAGAGTAAATGTGCTTCATCAAAGAAGAACACCATTTTGGGCTGATCCAGATCACCCACTTCCGGTAAATGTTCGTACAATTCCGACAGCATCCACAGCAAGAAAGTCGAATACAAGCGCGGCGCCTGCAACAACTGGTCTGCCGCCAGAATATTCACCACACCTTTGCCGTTGGCATCGGTTTGCAGCATGTCGTCCAGATTCAGCATCGGCTCACCAAAAAACTGGTCGCCGCCTTGCTCTGAAATCGCCAGCAGACCGCGCTGTATCGCACCGATACTGGCCGCCGAAATATTGCCGTATTCGGTTTGATAGCCGGCCGCATTTTCCCCCAAGTGCTGCAGCATGGCGCGCAAATCTTTGGCATCGAGTAACAACAAGCCATGATCATCGGCGATCTTGAACGCCAGTTGCATCACGCCTTCCTGGGTTTCATTCAGGTTCAGCATCCGTGCCAGCAGCAAGGGGCCAAGATCAGAAATCGTCGCGCGCACCGGATGCCCCTGCTTACCAAAGACATCCCAAAAGGTCACCGGGCAAGCCTGCCACTGCGGCGCCTCCAGCCCCAACTGCGCTAAGCGTTGCTGCATTTTTGGCGACAGCTGGCCGGCATGCGCCATGCCGGACAAATCGCCTTTCACGTCCGCCATGAAGACCGGCACCCCGATATTCGAGAATGCCTGCGCCATTACCTGCAAGGTCACGGTCTTGCCTGTGCCTGTCGCGCCGGTGATGCAACCATGACGATTCGCCCAGTCGGACAACAAATTCAATTCGAGAGTTTGATTTTTAGCAATTGATTTTGCAATAAACAGTGGTTTTGACATGGTTTTTGGGGTTCTATTATGGAATCTGAATAAAATCAATATGTTAGAATAGCGGCCTTCATTATAAAACCAAAGCCGGGCAAAATTACCGCTGCAAGTGGTAGGCTATGCTTAACTATTGCAAATCCAGAGAGAGCGATCATGGCAGGACATAGTAAATGGGCCAACATTAAGCACAAAAAAGCAGCGACCGATGCCAAACGTGGCAAGGTCTGGACGCGCTTGATTAAAGAAATTACGGTTGCCGCACGCATGGGTGGCGACGACATCAACACGAATCCGCGTTTGCGTCTGTCGGTAGACAAGGCAGCGGACGCCAATATGCCGAAAGAAAACGTCACGCGCGCGATCCAGCGCGGTGCCGGCTTACTCGAAGGCGCGAACTATGAAGAAGTGCGCTACGAGGGCTACGGCATAGGCGGTGCGGCAATAATTGTCGACTGCATGACCGATAATCGCGTGCGTACCGTGGCCGAAGTGCGCCATGCGTTCAGTAAATTTGGTGGCAACATGGGCACCGAAGGCTCGGTCGCGTTTTTGTTCACCCATTGCGGGCAAATGTTTTTCGCCCCCGGCACCAATGAAGATGCGCTGATGGAAGCGGCTTTAGAAGCCGGCGCCGATGATGTCGCCACCGATGAGGAAGGCGGCATCGAAGTCCTGACGCCACCCCATGATTTGTCGGCCGTGAAAGATGCGCTGGAAAAAGCTGGCTTCAAGTCAGAAATGGCAGAAGTCACCATGAAGCCGCAGACCGAAACCGTTTTCACTGGTGAAGATGCGATAAAAATGCAAAAACTGATTGATGCTCTGGAAAATCTGGACGATGTTCAGGAAGTCTATACCAACGCGATCATTGACAATTAATTCCGAACAACTTTGAAGCATTCGGAATAGTCATTGATCATTCCGAACAACAAGAGCGCAATATGAAAATTCTCGTAGTAGGCTCCGGCGGTCGTGAACATGCACTGGCTTGGAAACTCACACAATCTGAACGTATTCAGAGCGTATTCGTTGCCCCGGGTAACGGCGGTACCGCGCTGAACCCTTACTTAATCAACATTCCTGTCAGCGACCCGCTGCAACTGGCTGAGTTTGCCATACGCGAACAAATCGGCATCACAGTCGTCGGGCCTGAAGTGCCTCTGGCGGCCGGAATTGTGAATATTTTCCGCGACAAGGGTCTGAAAATTTTTGGTCCGACCAAAGAAGCGGCGCAATTAGAAAGCTCCAAAGATTTCGCCAAGTCTTTTATGCAGCGCCACGCCATTCCGACGGCGGAATACCAGACTTTTTCTGATCTGGCTGCAGCGCATGCCTACATTGCACTCAAAGGCGCACCGATTGTCATCAAAGCGGATGGCCTGGCGGCAGGCAAAGGCGTGGTGGTTGCCATGACGCTGGAAGAAGCGCATGGCGCAGTCGACATGATGTTGTCCGACAATAAGCTCGGCGATGCCGGTGCGCGCGTCGTGATCGAAGAATTTTTAGAAGGCGAAGAAGCTAGCTTCATCGTCATGGTGGATGGCAAAAACATTTTAGCTCTGGCCACCAGCCAGGATCATAAACGTTTGCTGGACGATGACCAGGGTCCGAACACCGGTGGCATGGGAGCGTATTCACCGGCGCCTATCGTGACGCCGCAATTGCATGCCCGCGTCATGCGCGAAATCATACAGCCGACGGTACAAGGCATGGCCAAAGACGGCATCGTGTTTACCGGTTTTCTGTATGCCGGACTGATGATCGACGAGCATGGCAATCCGAAAACACTGGAATTTAACTGCCGTATGGGTGACCCGGAAACACAACCTATCATGGCGCGCCTGAAAACCGATCTGGTGACCGTGATGGAGCATGCGGTCAACGGCACGCTTGACACCATAGAGCTCGAATGGGACCGCCGTACTGCGATGGGCGTAGTCATGGCTGCCGCGGGTTATCCGGACACGCCGCGTCAGGGTGATGTCATTTCTGGCATTCCTGATGAAACTCCCGACTGCATCACTTTCCACGCTGGTACCACCTTAACTGACAAGCAATTAACGGTCAGCGGTGGCCGCGTCTTGTGCGTGGTCGGCCTGGGTGACACGGTTAAACTGGCACAGAAGCATGCCTATGATGGCGTGGAAAAAATCCGCTTTCAAGGCGCGCAATACCGGCGCGATATCGGCTGGCGCGCATTAAATAAAAAGCATTGATTTTGAGATATTGACTGAACAGCTATTGATACCACGATGACCGATTCTGCCTCTGTAAAAAACTACCTGCTCGGCCTGCAACAGCGTATCGTCACTGCGCTCGAAGACATTGACGGTCAGGCATTTCTGACCGATAGCTGGGAACGTCCTGAAGGCGGCGGCGGTATCTCGCGCGTGATCGAAGAAGGCAATGTCTTTGAACGCGGCGGCGTCAACTTCTCGCATGTCACGGGAAACAGTCTGCCACCATCGGCCGCTGCCAGCCGGCCTGAGCTGGCAGGTCGCAAATGGGAAGCGATGGGCGTTTCCTTAGTGCTACACCCGCGTAACCCGTATGCCCCGACCGTGCATATGAATGTGCGTTTTTTCACCACCTACGACCCGCAAGGCAAACCCGCCGTATGGTGGTTTGGCGGCGGTATGGATCTGACGCCGTATTACGGTTTTACCGAAGACGCCGGACATTTTCACCAAAGTTGCAAAGATGCACTCAGCCCGTTCGGTGAGCATTTGCATCCACGCTTTAAAAAATGGTGCGACGAGTATTTTTATCTCAAGCACCGTAAAGAGGCCCGTGGTATCGGCGGGATTTTCTTTGATGATTTCAATGAACTCGATTTTGCATCAAGTTTTGCGATGCTCAAAAGTGTCGGCGATGCGTTTATCAACGCCTATCGCCCCATTCTTGAAAAACGCAAAGACACCGTATTCACTGAACGTGAACGCGATTTTCAGGCATATCGTCGCGGACGCTATGTCGAATTTAACCTGGTGTTTGATCGCGGTACGCTATTTGGCCTGCAATCAGGTGGAAGGACAGAATCCATACTGATGTCCATGCCTCCTATCGTCAAATGGCGTTACAACTGGGAACCGGAGTCAGGCAGCGCCGAAGCCAGACTCGCAACGGATTTTTTATGCCACAAGGAATGGGTATAAACCCACAGCGCTGTGTGCTGGTGTTGGGCGGCAGCTTCGATCCCGTACATCAGGGCCACGTTGCGCTGGCACAGCATTTTGTCAGCTTGCTGCAACCACAGGAATTACGGCTAGTTCCTGCAGGGCAGCCCTGGCAAAAAAATCATCTGATCGCTAGCGCCGGACAACGCGTGCAGATGTTACGGCTGGCTTTCGACTCTGGTTTTGCAACGCCAGTATTGATTGACCAGCAGGAAATTAAGCGGGCAGAACAACAAGAACCAAGCTTTACGATCGATACGTTAACCAATCTGCGCGCCGAATTGGGCGCGGATACCTCCATTGTTTTTTTGCTCGGTGCCGATCAATTGCAAAATCTGTCAAGCTGGCGACAGTGGCGGCAACTGTTCCAGCTGGCACATATTTGTGCCGTCTCACGGCCCGGTTTTGCCATTGATAACAAGCTGAACCAGGAAGTTGCACAAGAATGGCAGCAACGCGCAGGGACACTGCAAGAAATACATGATCTGCCGGCAGGCAAGTCGTATTTGGCGCAAGGTCTGGCATGGGATGTATCGGCCACCGCCATCCGGCAAGAACTGCGGCAAACACAGCAAACAACATCGCTAATACCGGCCAAGGTGTTAGACTATATCCAACAACATCATTTATACAGATAAGTACAGAAAATATGGACATCAAAAAACTACAAGCCTTAGTCGTCGAAGCACTCGAAGACGTCAAAGCACAAGACATTCAGGTGTTTGACACTATGCACCTGACCAGCCTGTTTGATCGCGTGGCGATCGCTTCCGGTACCTCCAACCGTCAAACTAAGGCGCTGGCCGCCTCAGTCCGCGACATGGTCAAAGAAAACGGCGGCGAAATTATCGGTATGGAAGGTGAAACAACCGGCGAATGGGTACTGGTTGATCTGGGTGACATGGTCGTCCACATCATGCAACCGGCGATCCGCGCCTACTATCGCCTGGAAGAACTCTGGGGCGATAAAGAAGTAAAATTCGGCGCGGCTAAACGTGTCAGCAAAGGCCTGGCTAAAGCCTCTGAAGATGATACTGCCGTTGAAGAAAAACCAAAACGCGCCAGCCGCAGTAAGGCCGCACCGGTCGAAGTCACACCAGACATGATGGCGATCCAGACTACCCTCGATGATGAGGTTAAAAAGCCGCGCAAACCGCGCACGGCCAAAGTAGCGACAGATGCTGCGCCAGTTAAACCGGCACGCAAAGCTGCGGTCAGCAAAACGGCCGGCACTACCAGCTCGAGCGAAGCACCGGCAGTCAAAAAACCGCGTGTTAAAACACCCGCCGGTGCACGCGTTAAAGTGGCATCGACAAAAACGGCAACCGCATCGGCTAAACAAGCTGCAACTAAGCGTGCTACTACCCGTCGTAAAACTGCAGAATAAATCAGTACTGCTGCTGCAGTAACATGCAGCAACTGAGCAGCAATAGCGTGGCAACGGCGTCGTATTCGGGCGCCGTTCTGCCATCTGTCATGGCGTTTCACGCCCGCTCTGGATTTTTATGCTTGTTTCTCGATTTTCTCCAAGTTCGACCTCGTCACCACCACACTCTTCTTTAGCCCCATCCCTCATGCAGCTCATTATCGCCGCCGTTGGCCACAAAATGCCCGCCTGGATAGAAACCGGCTACCAAGAATACGCTAAACGTATGCCGCCTGAATGTCGTGTGCATATCAAAGAAATCAAACCGATAGAGCGCTCCGGCAGTAAAACGGCAGACACCGTGATGGCACTGGAAAGCAGCCGGATTGAAGCCGTCATCCCGAAAAATGCACGCATCATTGCGCTCGATGAACACGGCAAAGACCTGACTTCGATGGCGCTGTCACAACATCTGACCGCATGGCAGCAAGACGGGCGCGACGTGGTGTTTGTGATCGGCGGTGCCGATGGCCTGGATGCACAATTCAAAGCCAAGGCCGACATGCTGATACGCATTTCCAGCCTGACATTGCCACATGGCATGGTGCGTGTGCTTCTGGCAGAACAACTCTACCGCGCCTGGTCGATCACGCAAAATCACCCCTATCATCGGGTATGATGCACACTGCACCTAGCCGATAGCGGAGCCACCATGGCCATCAATCAAGACAAAATATATCTCGCTTCAAAAAGCCCGAGGCGGCGCGAACTGCTACGTCAGGTCGGTATCTCGTTTGAACTGCTGTTATTGCGCGATGCCATACCACGCGGGCCCGATGTCACAGAAATTGTGCTCCCCGGCGAACTCGCAGAAGCCTATGTCGCCCGCGTAACCCAGGAAAAAGCCAGCGCGGCATGGGACATTTTGCAAGTGCGCAGGCTGCCCCTGCATCCGGTGCTGGCGGCAGACACCACGGTAGTACTGGATCATCACATCCTGGGTAAACCGGCTGATCAGAAAGAAGCCTTAGAGATGTTAAGCCGTTTGTCTGGTCGCAGCCATCAGGTACTCACCAGCCTGGCGGTGCATTATCAGGGGCAAAGTTTCCACTGCACGCAAGCGTCCGAGGTGACTTTTGCCAGCCTGACACAAGAACAAATGCTGGCCTATTGCGCCACCCAGGAACCGTATGACAAAGCCGGCGGCTATGGCATACAGGGGCTGGCGGCGCAGTTTATTTCTCACATCAGCGGTAGTTATTCTGGCATCATGGGATTACCCTTGTTTGAGACGACAATTCTGTTACGACAGGCAGGTATCCGACTCCCCTAATTCTTTTATTTATGAGCGAAAATCTCCTCATCAACATCACCCCGCAAGAAACCCGCGTTGCCCTTATTTTTCAGGGCGCGGTGCAAGAACTCCATATTGAACGCACGCTGTCACGCGGATTAGTTGGTAATATTTACCTCGGTAAAGTCGTACGGGTATTGCCCGGCATGCAGTCGGCGTTTATCGATATCGGGCTGGAACGCGCCGCTTTCCTGCATGTGGCTGACATCTGGGATGCCCGCGTGCAAGACGGTAACGGCGGCAACAACAGCCTCACCCCGATAGAAAAACTGCTGTACGACGGCCAGTCCGTCACTGTCCAGGTGGTCAAAGACCCGATCGGCACCAAAGGCGCACGGCTCTCTACCCAGATCTCTATCGCCGGTCGTATGCTGGTGTATTTGCCACAAGATTCACACATCGGTATTTCACAAAGAATCGAAAATGAAGCCGAGCGCGAGGCCTTGCGCAGCAAGGTAAAAAGCCTGCAACAGCCGGATGAAAAAGGTGGTTTTATTGTGCGCACCATGGCGGAAGACGCCTCCGAACAAGATTTGAAATCGGATGTCGAATATCTGCGCCGGACTTGGGCAACCATCACACAACTGGCAAAAACCCAGCCCAGCACCACCCTGCTACATCAGGATCTCAATTTAGCCCAACGCGTACTGCGTGATTTTGTGAATGAAGAAACCGACAGCATTCAGGTTGATTCCAGAGAAAATCACCTGATGTTGCTAGAGTTCGGCAAAACCTACACGCCCTCGGTCTTACCCAAATTACAGCACTACACCGGCGAGCGCCCGTTGTTTGACTTGTATGGTGTAGAAGAAGAAATTGAGCGCGCGCTGGGTCGCCGCGTGAATCTTAAATCGGGTGGCTACCTGATTATTGACCAGACCGAGGCGATGACCACCATCGACGTCAACACCGGCAGTTTTGTCGCCGGCCGCAATTTTGACGACACCATTTTCAAAACCAATCTGGAAGCGGCACACGCGATTGCCCGTCAACTGCGCCTGCGTAACCTCGGTGGCATCATCATTCTCGACATCATCGATATGGAGAATGAAGAGCATAAAACAGCCGTGCTGGCCGAACTGAACAAGGCACTGTCACGCGACCGCACCAAGTTATCCGTTTCCGGTTTTTCCGCATTGGGCTTAGTCGAAGTCACACGCAAACGTACCCGCGAATCACTGGCACATGTGCTCTGTGAAACCTGCCCGGCCTGTGCCGGCAAAGGCCAGGTCAAGACCGCCCGCACCATCTGTTATGAAATATTGCGGGAACTACTGCGCGAAGCGAAACAGTTTAACCCTCGTGAATTTCGCATCATGGCATCACAAATCGTGGTCGATATGTTTCTTGAAGAAGAATCACAGCATTTAGCCATGCTGGGGGATTTCGTCGGCAAACCGATTTCCCTGCAGGTGGAAACTGTCTTCCCTCAGGAGCAATACGACATTATTCTGATGTAATCTGATTCATATGATCGTTTTATACACACAACAACATTAAAGAAAATGAGCAAACTAAGTACACTTGGTTTGTTCATTTTTTATCGCGTCTACAACATCAGTTGGCACAGCTGTCATCAATCAATCAATCAATCAATCACAGTCAATCGCAGCAACCCGGCCGCATCCTGCGCCGCCACTTTGCCTTCATCGGTGGGGATGACCCATATTTCTACGCTGCTGCCGGCAGCATGAATTGCCATAATGTTGTCGCCGCTGGCGGCTTGATTGGCTACGTCATCAATACGCAAACCTAGATACGCTAATGCATTGCAGGTTTCCCGGCGTAACACGGCATCATGCTCGCCGATGCCGCCGGTAAATGCCAGCACATCGATACCGCCCAGGCATGCAGTCATGGCGCCGCATTCACGTACCAACCTATGAGTGAATAAGTTGATGGCCAGCGCCGCAGATGGCTGCGGACTAGCGCGCAAGGTGCGCATGTCAGCCGAGATGCCGGATACACCTAACAGGCCAGACTGCTTATACAGGGTGGTTTCGATTTTTTCTCTGTCCCAGCCTTCACGCAGCAGATGCAGTAACACACCTGGGTCCAGGGCACCGCTGCGAGTGCCCATCATCAGACCGTCCAGCGCAGAAAAGCCCATAGTGGTGGCCTGGCTTTGTCCGTCCTGCATGGCACACAGGCTAGCACCGTTACCCAGGTGCGCCATCACCACCTTTTGGCTAGCTCTGGCCGTTTGCTCGGACAAACGTGCTGCTACATAGCGATACGACAGGCCATGAAACCCATAACGCCGGATACCGGCATCGCGCAAGGCTTGTGGAATGGCGAACACTTGTTCCAGCTCAGGTAGATCTGCATGAAAACCGGTATCAAAACAGGCAATCTGCGGCAGGCCGGGATAGGCAATTTGAAACGCACTGACGCCGGCCAGATTGTGCGGCTGATGCAAAGGCGCGAGCGTATCCAAGGTGTGCAGATACGCCATGACCTGATCATTGATCAGCACCGATCTGGCATACCGGTCGCCACCGTGTACGATGCGGTGGGTCACGGCGATAATCTGCAGATTGCCGCTACGCTGCGCTATGAGTACACGTAAAGACGCCAAGGCCTGATCAAAAGCGTCACCCGCGCTTGCCGATACACTTTCGGATAAAGACAATGCTTCTTTTTTTGCGCCATGTTTGAGGCAGATCGCCACGGTGCCGCCCGGCTCCAGCCCCTCTACCGTACCGGTCAGGGTGGCGCTGGCCACGCGATTACCAGTGCAGGGATACAGCGCAAACTTGATCGAGGAAGAGCCGGAGTTGACCGATAAAATTGCCGTGGCCATATTCCCCTTAGTCGCCGGGCTGCCACTCATGGCGCGCACCTGCGGTATTGATGCGCCAGCAATTTTACCAGCGCGGCCGATGCCACGCGGGATGCGGGGCCATCAGCCCGGCTGGTCAGGCCGATCGGCACGCGGGCACCCAGCACTACACCGCAACTGGATGCACCGGCCAGATATTCAAACTGTTTCGCCAGCATATTGCCGGACTCTAAATCGGGCACCATCAGAATATCCGCGGCACCGGCCACCGGCGAGGTTATGCCCTTGATACGCGCAGCTTCGGCAGAAATGGCATTATCAAACGCCAGCGGGCCATCCACAATCGCGCCGGTGATCTGCTGTCTTTCGACCATCTTGCATAGCGCGGCGGCATCAATAGTCGAGGCAATTTTGGGCGTCACGGTTTCGACTGCCGACAAGATCGCCACTTTCGGCTCGCTGATACGCAAAGCTAGGGCGAGGTCAATCACGTTTTGCAAAATGTCGGCCTTTTCCAGCAAGGTCGGTGAAATATTTAAGGCCGCATCGGTCAACAGCAAGACCTTGTGATACATCGGCACATCGAGATGAAACACATGCGACAAACGCCGTTTGGTGCGCAAGGCAGCACAATCAACCACGGCGTGCATCAGTTCATCGGTATGCAGACTGCCTTTCATGAGTGCCTCAACCTGGCCATTGGCAGCCATCAGCACGGCTTTTTCGGCCGCGGCATGGCTGTGCGCCACATCGACAATTTCAATCCCGCTGAGATCAAGATTGGCGGCCAGGGCGACTGCTGTCAATTTGGCCAGCGGCGCGACCAACACCGGAATAATCAAGCCCTGGCTGGCGGCATCTAAGGCGCCCTTCAGCGAATCGGCATCGCAAGGATGCACCACCGCGCAGCGGACTGCAGCCAGGTCGCGCACACTGTCTAACAGCGCTTGCTGTCGCGCACCCAGGTCAAACATCGTCATGGTTGGCAAACGGGTGCGCACGCGGCTGACTTTCTCAGTCGGGGCGATCACCAGCGCATTGCCAAACACCACTTGGGCGCCGTGCTGATTGACAATCTTGCATTCCAGCGTGACATGCTTTTTGAGATCTTCTTTTGCCGTGACGGTAGCGGAAACCGTCAGGGTGTCGCCGATTCTGACCGGCTTCACAAAATGCAGGTTTTGTTCGAGATAAATCGTGCCCGGGCCGGGCAATTGCGTACCCAATACCGTGGAGATCAGCGCACCACCCCACATACCGTGCGCGATCACACCGTGAAACAGCGTGTGATCGGCATAATCAGCATCCAGATGAGCGGGGTTAACATCGCCCGAGACGGTGGCAAAAGCCTGAATATCGCTTTCGCTTAAGGTGCGGCGCTGCACTGCCGTTTGCCCGATATAAATATCGTCATAGACCACGTTGGTGATCATGTTGCCCGGCTCTTCAGAGAGTGGCGCGGAATTTGAAGCAGAATTTGAAACAGGAATTGAAGCAGAAAATTCGGTCAGTTCAGTCATCGTGGTGTTCTCCAGTTAATTGACGATATGGTAGCCGGCATCGACATATAAAGTTTGCCCGGTCATACCGGACGAGGCATCGCTGATCAAAAATGCCGCCAGTTGGCCGATTTCATCTAGCGTCACCAGCCTGGCCAAAGGCGAACGACTGGCGGCTTTTTGCATCAGGGCATCAAAATTTTCCAGGCCCGAGGCCGCGCGGGTAGGCACAGGGCCAGGCGAAATAGCATGGACACGTACCCCGTGCGCGCCTAATTCGGTGGCCATATAGCGTACCAGCGATTCTAGTGCCGCCTTGACTGGCCCCATCAAGCCGTAGTGCGCAACGGCTTCGTCGGCACCCAGATAGCTCATGGTAATTAAGCTGGCATCCGGGCTGAAATGCGGCTCGCACAATTTGGCCAGCCTTGCAAAGGAATGGCAGGACACATTCATGGCGCGCGAAAAGCCCTCAGCGGAACTGTCGATCACGCGGCCATGCAAGTCTTCCAGTGGTGCCCAGGCGATAGAATGAATCACAAAATCAAGTTGCCCCAGATGCGCCACGGCCTGCGCCACCAACTGTTCCAGCGCCTCGGGTGTTTCTACATTACAGCTAATTAAAGGCGCATCAAGTTCAGCCGCCAATGGCGCCACGAATTGCTGCGCCTTATCATTCACGCAGGACAGCACCAGCGATGCCCCGAGTTTTTTCACCACCCGGGCACAGCCATAGGCGATGCTATGCTGGTTCGCCAGGCCGATAATCAGGCCACGTTTACCGTTCAAAGAGAAACCAGAGTTATTCGTTGTCATAGGTATTTCCTGTTGTTGGTAAAAACATCTGCGTATCGACTACCAATTAACCAAACTGCTTCTTAAAACGCATGATCGTGGCAGCACTAACCAAGACCGCAATGACGAAGATGCCGGCGATCATCGGCCACAGCACACTGAGCCCGGCACCCTTCATCAAAATACCGTAACTGGCATTAATAAAATAATATAAAGGCGATACATACATACCCAGGCGCATGACGATCGGCATGGCTTCTGGCGGCGTCCAGGCGCCAGATAAAAACATCATCGGAGCCAGAATCAAAATCACCATCATGCCGGCCTGCGCCATATTGCGTGTCATGGTGG
>JBBQNW010000029.1:0-19608 GCA_038330335.1 Burkholderiales bacterium
ACATTGCTGCCATGTCAGACCCGGGAGTCTGGGAATTTTTAGAAAAAGAAATCAAATAATCGCCGCAGCAAAATATCAGGCAAGGGATACAAGGCATATAAGGCATATAAGGCATACAACGGACACAACGGACACAACGAACATAAGCTAGCGCGGCTAGCGACAGCATGGAAACCCGGTCGCAAGAACTACCCGATTACCTTCCCGCAAATAAAAAACTGCCTGCAAGACTCACCATAAGGGTGTCTTGCAGGCAGCAAAATACAACAGACTGGATGATAATAATTTAGCTGACGGTGATTTTCACTCCGGTCACGGTACTGGCACCTCTGGAATCAATGATTTTCAAGACCGCCTCGTAAATACCGGCCTTGGTGTAGGTATGTTTGACCAGTGCCGTGGTGGCGATAGGCGTGCCGTCACCAAAAGTCCATTGATACGAGTTGATCTTGCCACCAACCAGGGCAGAAGCGCTGGCGTCTAAGCTGATGGTGAGCGGCCCTGTACCACGAGTGGCAGAAGTTTTGATACTGGCCACCGCGCTGGTATTGTTCGCCAGGGCTGACGTGCCGCTGATACTGTACTGGCCCAGGCTACCGTAATTACTGTAACCGGTTTTTAACGGGTCACCGTTACCAGCGCCTGTCACACTGAGAAAGTAGGTGCCTTGCGCCGGTAAGTTGACGCTGATGGCACCGCTTAATACATTGACGGTATTGGCAGAGGCCAGCACTGTGCCATTGCCATCAATGATCTGCAAAGCGACATCCAGATTGCTGCCGACTGTGGCACCGGCGACCTTGAAACTGACGCTGCCGGCCCCGGCGACAAACCGGAACATATCGACATCACCCGGGGTTTCAATCACACCGCTAGCACTGAGATTATTGAGTCCGTTCGAGACCGTACTCGCCAGCGCGTCGGCAAACGCGATGGTATTGCCATGATCGTCATTCAAAGGCTTTAAGCCCTGCCTGGACATCACCGCATACGCGTCTTGCTTGTTGTTCGCATTGGTGTACTCACCTTTCGACCACTGCGTCAGATTTTTATAATAACTCACGCCCATGATCGGTGCCCAGCCAGTATCACCCACCCCTTGCCCGGCGTAATAAGCGGTCGAAGGATTCGCACCCTGATGCGTCAAACCCAGGGTATGGCCCAACTCATGCGAAATACATTCCGCAATCGGCTTTTCGCTATTCGCCAAATTATTCGGGAAGCAAAATGCCGGCGCAGCACCTACCGCAAAAGTGCTGAAAGAATTCAGATACGCATAGCCACCCGCAGTGCTGGCTCGTGGTGTAATCAGGATGGTGGCACCAATTTTTCCGGCGGGCGCCAGCAGTGCCTCGGTCGTGATGTCGACATCAAACGGCGCGTAATCCTCAGTCACACGCTGCCAGATTTTTTGTATCATCAGGCGCTCGGCATTACTAAATGTGGCAGGCAACTTATCGAGATCAAATGCCGGATTCGTTCCTTGTCCGACAAAATTCAGATATAACACGCGGCTAGAACCCGGTTTCGTGTGCAGCTTAAATGTCTGCTCAAGAGGAAACGGGCTCGCTAGCGTCGTGGCGCTCGCCGTAGTAACGGTAGCCGCCTGCATGCTGCTGCCGGCAGCAGTTCCGGCCGCCGGTGTGGTAGTTGTCGCAGTCACGCCTGCCAGGCCAGCATCAATGTGCAACATGCGGCCTTTACGGTCTAGGTGTACGCTATTGTCGCTCAGCAATAGTTGCCGGAAGCTCTGATGACTCATGCCATACCATTGTGCAACGGCATTGAGATGATCACCCAGTGCGGCAATTGCCTCAGCACCGGAAGAAAACGTCTTCAGATTAATCTGCGCGAAGGGCGAATTCTCGGTAGAACCGTCTGCACTGGCAGGGACAAAACTCGCCGGCAACTCCATTTGCGCCATCATCCCGGCACTCAGCGCTACCGGTGCCAGCGCAGCCTGAGCATCCGCCCTGTCTGTTACCGCAGAATGGGCTTTATCGGTGAAACTTGAGGTCGAACTGAATTTATCCAGACTGGCGGCCTGTGCCTGCATTAATGGATTGGCACCCCATGCCGAAGCGCCTTGCGCGGGGGTGGTTACCATGGCGGCAGAACTAGCCTGGGCATGGGCCGGAGCTTGTTCATCCATCGCCATACCGGCAACCATGCCGACTCCGCCCAAGACCATGACGGCAATAGCAATACTGGATTTGGCAAGGCGTTTTGGCGGGGTATGCTGTTTCATTTGACTTCCTTTGTTATGGTGGAATTGCAACAAAGGACATACGCGGTCGGTCAAGCGCGGCAACAAACTCAGCTCACGTATTCACCGGTAACCCCGCTACCATGATCGTTAGCGATCTAAGGCCGGAGGCTTTGCGTCCTTGCCTTTCAGCAAGTTTGCCCTGCACACAGTATTAGTCGACGAACCCCTGATGTCAAGAAAAAAGGCGGCGAAATATCAAAAAAAATTACTATAAGTGTTTGATTTATAAGAATAATGACGATTAACTTAAGGAAGTTTCCTTTAAGAATATTTGATTTGTCACGGTTTTGCGATGGAAGCTATTCTTTACCCGCGCCAGCTTCAAACAAGCTGATAGCGGTCGCGCCGACCTCGCTGGTATCGTAATAGGCATAAGCACCGACACCAATTGCACCAACCAGCGGCAACCAGCGCGACAAGCTCTTCGCCAGCATTTTTTGTGACACCTGAAGGCCAATCTGATGGGCGATCGTCTGCATCACTTGCAGCGACACCTGCCTGACTAAGAGCCGGTCGCCGACCCGCACGGCCAGATCCCTGACGGCTTGTGCGGCGCTATGCCGGAACAGGCAATACAACATATGCTGCTGGGTAAGCGTGGCCGTCTTGCCGTAAATCGCGGCGATATCGGCCACCATATACGACTGAATTTTCCATATCGCCATCATCTCGGGGAAAATTGTCAGCCATCCCAGGGGGCCAACGGGTAAAGCCAGCGAGCCGGCAGCCAGCGCGGTCTGCCGCGCCGCCGCATGGATTCTGGCGCGGGCTGCCTCATCGGGTGTGGTACTGACTGATGCGCTAGAACGGGGAATCGCGCCGGCAAACTGCAATACCGCCGCATTGATTTTATTTGCCAGCTGCGCCCCGGATGGTAGCGGCGACGGTGTGCTCACAGAGGCGCGCTGACTGGCAAGCGCCTTGTTCACTTGCTTGTTCACTTGCTTACTCACTTGCTTACTCACTTGCTTGCTCAATTCTCTGCTCAATTCGCTATTAAGTTCGCTATTAAGTTCGCTATTAAGTTCGTCACCGATATGCTGCGCCACCACATCCGTCCCCGGCTTGGAAGCAGGGGTTTTCCGCGAGAACAATGACCATCGACTTTTTTTCAATCTCTGTTCCATCACACGACACTCGCTTGCTGATACCGGGTAGTACCAGTCATGACGCGCCTCGATAGGCTGAGCGCTTCGTCCGCACGCTTAAGCATACTGTCCGGCGTGTCACCTTCTATCATTGTGGCGACACCGACACTGGCGCTGATTTTTATCTCCTGGCCCAGCATAGCAACCGGCATGGCAATTATCGTTGTCAAGCTGCGGCGCGCGACCCGGTTAGCATCCTCTGCCGAGGCTTCCGGCAACAAGACACAAAACTCTTCCGTGCCATAGCGTGCCAGGCAGTCATAACTGCGCATGGCGCGCTTTATCCGCTTGCTGACCTCAAGCAGCACCACGTCGCCGGCGTGCGGACCGTAGGTATCACGAATATCTTTGAAATGATCCAGGTCAAGCACCAAAACGGATAAAGATTTACCACCTCTGGCATGCCTTTGCAATTCGCTTGCACTCACCCGCATAAATTCACGCCGGTTCGCCACACCGGTCACCGGGTCGATACTTTCCTGACGTGCCAACTCCATCTCCCTGCTCAGGATCTTCTTTCGATAGCGATGCAGATACATAGAAATAGCATATCCGGTATACGTGCTGGCCAGTAAAATCCCGGTAACGCTGACGGCATAGGCAAATACCACGCTTTGCTTAAAGGCCAGCAAGACCAGTGAAGCCAGTACAAAGGCCAGCATCGGCGCTCGCAACAGCCGCAGCGGCAAGGGCACGACGATAAAATAAATCATGCAAATCCAGGCGTCGATTAAATAATGGCCCAAATATTCTTTGGGCAGGCTGGCATTGCTGAGTAATTGCAGCAGCAATACCGATGCACTCCAGCCCAGCATTTGCCGGTCTAATTGCCCCGGATCGGCAATCCTCTCGGCTTTTTTCAACATCCACCAGGAATAAAAAAACAGCAAGCTTCGTAACAATAGCAAAACGAAAAACGCTTTCGTCAACGATAAAAAAGCCAGATCAACGTAGGCGAGCGGAACGCTGGCCCAGATGACCACACGAATCACTTTGCGAGATTGAGCACGGTCTTGTTTTAAATAATGCAAACGATAAACTTCCTCATTAACATCGGCATAACGGGTTTGCATACGCCTCCTTGCTGGTAAAAAATGAGCTAAATCGGCTCGAATCAGCTCACGGGCATAGACTCTTGAAAGCTTATACAAAGTGTAGCCCGATTTTTATACCACTGATACCTATTCACACGAAGCATTGATCTCTATAATCAATCCACTACACGGCTACACTCACGTTTTCTGACCTATCAATGTTATTTACTGTGTTCAAAAAACCGCCCTTCTGCCGGTATCTGGCCGCACCAAACCCGAGGTTTGCTGCTTTGCGTCATGCTCGTAGTTGCGACAACGCACTGTCAAGGCAAATCATCAGTTGTTGATGCTGGCTGCCGTTTTTTAATCCTGCGCCTTGTCTGGCGATCATTTTTCTACTTTTTATTAAAATAATGGACATTATTCTCTACGACAACTGGGAGCGTCAGCTTCGTCGTTTTTCGCCAATACGACAAGACTGGGTCGGCCTGTATTGCTGCGGCCCGACCGTCTACGACTACGCCCATATAGGCAATTTGCGCACGTATTTATTTGAAGACCTGTTACGCCGCACTCTGGAACTGAACGGCCACCAGGTGCGCCACGTCGTTAACATTACCGATGTTGGTCATCTGGTCTCGGACGCCGATGATGGCGAAGACAAAATGGAAGCCGGCAGCCGCAGAACCGGGGAGTCGGCCTGGGACATCGCAGAAAAATACACAGTCGCGTTCAAACAGGATTTACACAGCTTAAATATGTTGGAACCGCAAATCTGGTGCAAGGCGACAGAACATATTGCAGAGCAGATTTCCTTTATCTCTTGCATAGAACAAAAAGGCTTTGCCTATATCACCAGCGATGGCGTCTACTTCGACACCTCAAAACAAGATGACTATGGTTACCTGGCACGCTTAAACCGCGAAGGGATAGAGGCCGGAAAGCGGGTGGATATTGGTGAAAAACGTCATGCTACCGATTTTGCCTTATGGAAATTCAGCCCTGCCGGCAGCCAACGCCAGATGGAATGGGACAGCCCCTGGGGTCGCGGCTTTCCAGGCTGGCATATCGAATGCTCCGCCATGTCGGCAAAATACCTTGAGCCCTGGTTTGATATTCATTGCGGCGGTGAGGATCATATGGCGATCCATCACAGTAATGAAATTGCGCAGAATCAGGCATGCCACGGCACCCGTTTGGCTAATTTCTGGATGCATGGCTATTTCCTGCAAATTGATGCCGGCAAAATGTCTAAATCCAGTGGTGATTTCCTGCGCCTGCAAAGTCTGATCGACCAGGGTTTTGACCCGCTGGCCTACCGTCTGCTGTGCCTGTCGGCACATTATCGCAGTCAGCTCAATTTTAGCTGGGATGCGCTAAAGTCAGCACAAACTGCACTCAACCGCCTGCGCGAGACTTACTTTGCCTTGCCAGACGGCGGCACGGTGAACCCGGAGTTTGCCGATAAATTCAAGGCCGAAGTGAATAACGACCTGAACTTGCCGAAAGCCATCGCGGTGATGTGGGAGATGCTGAAGTCCACGTTAACGGATGCGGAGAAGAAAGCGAGTATCGATTATTTTGATCAGGTTCTCGGGCTTAACCTGAAACAATGGGCGCCAAAGAAAACCACGGTTCCCGACAACATTCTTGCCTTAGCCGAACAACGTCGCCTTAGTCGTCTGAACAAAAATTGGGCAGAATCGGACCGGCTTCGTCATGAAATCTATCAACTCGGTTACGAATTGGAAGATACGGCAGAAGGCATCAACATCAAACCCGTCAACCTGAGTATCAAGTAGGGCTTTGAGCCACTCAGCATAAAAAAAACAGGATGATTCAGTACTGCTGACTCATCCTGTTTTTTCTTAAACATCTTAAATCATCTTGAATCAAGCTTCAATGGCGCTTCAGGCAGTTGAAATTAAGCGTTCAGGTGCCAGGATGGCATATTCCTGGAATTGGGCAGAACCTAGCAACTGCCCGCTGGACGCCTGATAAACGCGCACCCGTCCGGTTTGCTCAGGCAAGCTCACTTCCTCTTTGCCAAGTGCCAGTCTTTGCCCCTGTAAAAAGCGGCGCGACAACGCATCACTTAAATTTATCGCCGGAAAGCTCGATAACAGGGCATCAACCGGTGCCAGCAAACTAGCGCGCTGCTCTTCATCCATCGCAATCAAGGCATCCAGCGTGATAGTATTTTCTACCAGCAAATGCCCTACATGGGTACGGCGCAGTGCGTTCAAGTGGGCGCCACAACCCAGGGCCTTGCCAATATCCTCGCCCAACACCCGAATATACGTTCCCTTACTACAACGCACATTCAATGTCAGGAATGGTGCGGTGTAGCTCACAAATTCTAACAAATGGATAGTCACCGGACGCGCCTCGCGCTCCAGCGTGATACCGGCCCGGGCGTACTCATACAAGGGCTTGCCATCGCGTTTCAGTGCCGAATACATAGGCGGCACTTGCATGATATCTCCCATGAATTGCAACAGTACCGCTCGAATCGCTTCCTCGTTAATATCACTAGCAATCACAGGAAGGGTTTCCAGCACTTCCCCTTCGGTGTCACCGGTTGTCGTCGCCACACCCAGATGCACCACCGTTTGGTAGGTTTTGTCGGCTTCCAGCAAATCCTGAGAAAATTTCGTTGCTTCACCAAAACATAGCGGTAACAAGCCCGTTGCAAACGGATCAAGCGTGCCGGTATGGCCGGCTTTCAAAGCATTCAACAATCGTTTGGCTTTGATCAAGGCATCATTACTTGACCACGCGACAGGTTTATCGAGCAGCAACACGCCATGCACAGGAACACGGGGCTTTTTCTTTGCTTGTGGGATCATGGTAATGAGGGACAAACACTGAGGAAAAACAGATAGTTCGAAAGCACCCGACAAATAACTGTGACTGCATTAGTATTTATCGGGTAATAGGAAACAGAATAAAGAGAAACGCTGGAGAAACTTAGTCTTCGCCGTCGTCTTTAGATCGTGTGGCATTCGCTTCATCGATCAGTCTGGACATCGCCATGCCGCGCATGGTTGACGTGTCATGCACAAAATGCAGTTGCGGCAAGGTGTGGATATGCAGGCGCAAACCTAATTGCCCGCGCAAAAAACCGGCCGCTTTATTCAAGCCTTCCAGGGTATTTTTGATCGCAACCGGATCGTCCGCCAGACTCGTAAAATACACTTTTGCATGCGCATAATCGGGGGTAAGCTGAACCTCAGTCAACGTGATCATACCGACACGTGGATCTTTCAATTCTGACCAGATAATTTCAGCAACATCACGCTGTATCTGATCGGCGACGCGTAAGCCGCGTCCTGGGATGGATTTACTATTCTTGGCCATAAACACTACAAAATTGCAAAGGGAGCCGAGGCTCCCTTCACTTATTAATACTACAGGGTACGCGCGATTTCTTGCACTTCGAATACTTCCAGTATGTCGCCAACTTCAATCTCATTGTAAGATTTCAGAGACAAGCCGCACTCCATACCTGCTTTGACTTCTTTGGCATCGTCTTTGTAACGTTTCAAGGAGTCGAGTTCACCAGTCCATACCACAACGTTATTACGCAGAAGACGTACTGAAGAATTGCGCTTGATGGTACCGTCAGTCACCAGACAACCGGCGATAGAGCCGACTTTGCTGACCATAAAGACCTGGCGAATTTCTACCTGACCAATCACCGTTTCGCGTTTCTCTGGTGCCAACATGCCGGACAATGCCGCTCTCACTTCGTCAACCGCATCGTAAATGATGTTGTAGTAACGAATATCCACGCCATTGGCTTCCGCTAATTTACGTGCTGAAGCGTCTGCCCGCGTGTTAAAGCCGATGATCACTGCTTTCGATGCCACCGCCAAATTAACGTCCGATTCAGAAATACCACCAACAGCAGCATGAACCACCTGAACACGCACTTCGCTCGTCGACAATTTAACCAGAGATTGAACCAAAGCTTCTTGTGAACCTTGCACATCTGTCTTGACAATAATTGGCAGGTTTCTGACTTCGCCTTCGCCCATATTGTCGAAGATATTTTCCATCTTCGCAGCCTGCTGCTTGGCCAGCTTCACGTCACGGTATTTACCTTGACGGAACAAGCCAATTTCTCTGGCTTTACGCTCGTCAACCATCACCATCAACTCTTCACCGGCTGCCGGAACTTCCGTCAAGCCTTGAATTTCGACCGGAATAGAAGGACCTGCTTCACTGATATTTTTACCGTTTTCATCCAACATGGCACGAACGCGTCCATACGAGGACCCGGCTAAAACAACATCGCCGCGCTTCAATGTCCCGGACTGCACCAGGATGGTCGCAACCGTACCGCGACCTTTATCCAAGCGAGACTCAATGACCAGACCTTTAGCCGGAGCATCTTTTGGTGCACGTAATTCCAAGACTTCTGCTTGCAATAGAACTTGTTCCAGCAAGTCGTCAATACCCTCGCCTGTTTTTGCCGATACCGGCACAAACGGAGACTCACCACCGTATTCTTCAGGGACAACACCCTCAGCAACCAGTTCTTGCTTGACCCGGTCCATATTAGCACCAGGTTTATCAATTTTATTGATCGCAACAACCAAAGGCACGCCGGCCGCTTTGGCGTGGGCAATAGCCTCTTTAGTTTGTGGCATCACGCCATCATCGGCGGCAACCACAAGAATAACGATATCGGTCGCCTTGGCACCACGGGCACGCATCGCGGTAAACGCTTCATGTCCAGGAGTATCAAGGAAGGTAATCATGCCGCGTGGCGTTTCTACGTGGTAAGCACCGATATGCTGAGTAATCCCGCCAGCCTCGCCAGAAGCAACCTTGGCACGACGAATGTAATCGAGCAAAGAAGTTTTACCATGATCAACGTGACCCATCACCGTAACCACAGGGGCACGAGGGAAGGACTCATATTCTGCATGTTCTGCAACGTCAGTCAACATGGCTTCCGGATCATCCAGTTTGGCTGCGAATGCCTTATGACCCATTTCTTCCACCAGGATCATGGCTGTTTCCTGATCCAGCACCTGATTAATGGTGCACATCTGACCAAGCTTCATCAAATGCTTAATTACCTCGGATGCTTTGACGGACATCTTGTGTGCGAGTTCAGCGACGGTAATCGTCTCCGGCACGTAGACATCTTTAACAATAGCTTCAACCGGAGCCTGGAAATTCGAGCTATCGTCATGCTGATTAGAACGACGGCCTCTGGCACCGCTTTTCCATCCGTCACGGCCGCCAGTGTTGGCAGGTGCCCGACCTTTGGCCGCGCCGCGTTTTTTCGCATCATCTTGCCATGTGGAAGACACATTGGCAGATTTAATTGATTTCTTATCTACCGCAGCGCCGGCAACGGCTGGCTTGGCATCTTTTTTGTCGCTAACTGGCTTTTTATCTGCGACTTTTTTGTCGGCAGGTTTATGCAAAGTCCCGGCAGCAACGGCTGGCGCCGCAACTGGCGCAGGTGCTGCCACCTTAGGCCGGCGTGCCGCATCCATCATTTCTTTGATCTGCGCGACTTCGTCAGCAACTTTCTTTCTCGCCGCATCATTTGCCGCAACGCGCACAGCCGCCTCTTTCGCATCAGCAACCGCTTTTTTCTTGGCGTCTTCCGCAGCGATACGTTTTTTCTCTTCTTCAGCAGCCGCCGCAACAGCGACAGCAGGCGCAGCAGAAACTGGCACAGCCACCGCTGCCGGAACAACCGGAGCAACAACCACCTTGGCCGGGCCTTTAGCTGCGAATTTTGCGGCAACATTTAAGCTGGCGGCAGCCGCAGCCGCGACTTGCTCGGCTTTCAATTTGTCAGCTTCCGCTTTTACCGTCGCAGTCGCTTCGGCCTCCAAATCACGCAAAGCTTGCGCTTGTGTTTCTTTTTCAGCTTCGAGCTTGGCAAGATGCGCTTGCTTTTCGAGCAATTCTGCTTCCTGACGGGCAATCAACTGCGCCTCCTGGCGAGCTTCTTCGGCAAGTCTTTCAATTTCAACAGGATCGATCACCACATGCGCCGGCTCAGTTTGCCCCTCAGCAGGGGCATCAGCACGTTTTTCAAAAACACGTTTTTTACGCACTTCTACCTGAATCGTGCGCGACTTACCAGTCGCGTCAGCTTGCTTGATTTCAGTGTTTTCCTTGCGGGTCAACGTGATTTTTTTCTTATCGGCATCGGCTGTCACACCATGCGAACGACGCAAGTGTTCCAACAACCTGTCTTTGTCTTCTTTTGACAGCACATCGGACGTCGAGCTTTTACTAACGCCTGCGGCATGCAATTGCGTGAGCAGCAAATCCGCTGACATCTTCAGCTCGGTGGCAAATTGAGCTACATTATTACTCGCCATTCAGTCCTCTTTTTCTCAGTGCGCTTGATAAAACGCGTAAATATAATTGTTAACTCGTGATTTATTTAGCTTCTACGAGTTTCCATGCGGAGGCTAACAGCGCCTTGGCATGATCATCATATTTAGCGTCGATGAGTTTCATCTCATCATCAGTCACATCTTCAAATGCATCTTTAATTAATTGGCGCGCACGTTCAGCCGACAATGCCAAAATCGCTCCAAACTCGTCATACGCCAATCCGCCAAAGGCTTCCAGCGTTTTAATACCTACCAAACCTAACTTACCAGCCATAACACGGCTCATTCCTTCAAGTTTGATCAGCGCATCTTCCACGCCATCAATACCCTCTTCGGAAGCAATCGCATCTGTCAATAGCGAATCCCTTGCTCGGTTACGCAATTCATTGACGGTATCTTCGTCTAACGCTTCAATGTCCATCATTTCACTGATAGGCACATACGCAATTTCTTCAAGGCTGGAGAATCCCTCATCGACCAAAATATCAGCGACTTCCTGATCAACGTCGAGCTTCTCCATGAACAATGCACGAATACCGGCAGTTTCCTGTTCCGCTTTATTCGCAGATTCTTCCGCAGTCATGATATTAATTTTCCAACCGGTCAGCTCTGCTGCCAGACGCACGTTCTGGCCGCTGCGACCGATCGCTATCGCTAAATTCTCATCGTCGACCACCACATCCATGCAATGCTTTTCTTCATCCACCATAATTGAAGAAACATTCGCCGGAGCCAAAGCACCAATCACAAACTGCGCCGGATCTTCAGACCACAAGACGATATCGACACGTTCGCCGCCAAGCTCACCGGTCACGGCCTGCACACGGGAACCACGCATACCGACACAAGTGCCGATAGGATCAATCCGTTTATCATCCGTATGCACAGCAATTTTTGCACGTACACCGGCATCACGTGCCGCCGATTTAATCACCAAAGAACCCTGCTCGATTTCCGGAACTTCCAGCTCGAACAATTTCATAATAAATTCGGGTGCAGTACGTGACAAAATGACTTGCGGACCCCTTGCATTGCGATCAATGCGCAAAATATAAGCACGAACTCTGTCGCCAACGCGTAAGTTTTCCTTTGGGATCATTTGATCGCGAGGAAGACGCGCCTCAATTTTACCAGATTCTACAACCGCTTCGCCCCGCTCCATACGCTTGATTGTGCCGGTAACCAGCGAATCACCGCGCTCCAGAAAGTCTGCCAAAATCTGTTCCCGCTCTGCATCACGGATACGCTGCAAGACGACTTGTTTCGTGTCTTGCGCGAAACGACGACCCAACTCGACAGATTCGATTGGCTCTTCAATATATTCATCGATTTCAATGTCAGGGTATTGCTCCAAGGCTTCAAAATGAAGAATCTCCTGGTCAGGCAATTGCAAACCAGCCTCATCTGCAACCACGTGCCAACGGCGGAAAGACTTATATTCACCAGTATCGCGATCGATCTCTACACGAATATCAACTTCACCTTCATAACGCTTCTTGGTAGCCTGCGCCAAAGCATGCTCCAGCGCAGCAAAAACCACATCTTCATCGACGTTTTTTTCACGCGCCAGCACATCAACCAATAATAAAACTTCGCGACTCATGCTTTGCGACTCCTAAAATCTACCTGTGGCACTAAATGTGCCTTATCCACATCAGCAAGCGTAAACTCCAGCATTGCCGCCCCTTCTTTTCCTTCAAATTCTAGCTTCAAGGTATCGCCCTCTGACTCAAGCAATACGCCTTCGAATGTCTTGCGATTATTGGTGCCAGGCATAGGCAAGCGCAACTTAACAGTTACTTTCTGACCACAAAACCGGACAAAATCGGAGAACTTTCTTAATGGCCGGTCAAGGCCCGGCGACGATATCTCCAAGCGCTCGTAATTGACATCTTCAACAGTCAGCACATGAGACAACTGATGACTGACTTTCGCGCAATCTTCAACCGTGACGTGCCCTTTTTCAGCATCCGCAGGCAAAAAATCGATATAAACCCTGAACAAACCGCGTTCGGCTTGCTCAAAATCGACCATATCGTATCCCGTACCATTCACGGTTTTTTCTATTAATTCCAGCAACTGCAAGACTATTCTCCGAAAAAAACAAACATCACCACAACATCAAAACGCGCTCCACAAAAGAAAAATGGGCACCCGCCCATCTTATCTTTAGCGCCCCGCATGTAAAAAATGCCAAGGAAAAATCTGCTAACTACCAGATTATAAACGATTATTTACACTGTCGCAATGATAAAACAGCGCAAACACCTTGCTCAAATCACTATTATCCGCCTTTAGAACGCCTGCGCGCAGCGATTCCCTGGCCAATTGCCTGGCCACTACCCCGCGCAGTGCTGCTACGCCGCTGCTGTCCGGCACTCGGATAACCAAGAGCCGTTTGCAACGGATCCGGCTGACGAGGACGCTTTCTGGCAGCATCATTGCCAGCTGCATTGCCATTGCGATCATTTCCGGAATCAGCACGGGAATTTCCAAAATCATTGCGCGGAGCAGAACCGAAAGTCCGGCCCTGAGGACGCTCAAAAGACCTGGCGGCCGGCTTATCAAATGGATTGACATTACGGGTAGAGTTGCCAGATTTCCGGTTTCCCCGATCACCCGCTTCCGTTTTCTCGCCACCAATTTTTTCCAAACCACTGACTTTAAGCAGGCTGCGCACCGCATCTTCACCCAACTCATCCCACCGTCCGCGCTTCAGTCCAGCTGGCAAGGTCATCACGCCGTAACGGGTGCGAATCAAACGCGACACCGTCAGCCCCACCGCTTCAAACATACGGCGCACCTCACGATTGCGTCCCTCGCCAATCACCACGCGATACCACTTATTCACACCTTCGCCACCACCATCGGCAATTTTAGAAAATTGCGCAAGGCCGTCTTCCAACTCCACACCTGCTAACAGTTTTTGACGCATACCTTCTTCGAGCTCACCGAGTGTGCGCACCGCATACTCACGCTCAATGCCATATCGCGGATGCATCAGGCGGTTAGCCAAATCACCGGATGTGGTAAACAATAACAAACCTTCCGTATTGTAATCAAGCCTGCCGACCGCAAGCCATTTCCCAACTTTCATCTTGGGCAGACTCTCAAACACGGACTGGCGCCCTTCCGGATCACTCGTACTCACTATCTCACCGGCAGGCTTATGGTAAATCAACACGCGCGGTGGTTTTTTACTTACCTTACGCAAGATTAATTTACCGTTGATTTTTACCTGATCGTTAGGCAAGATGCGCTGACCGATATGCGCAGGTTCACCATTGACCGATACCCGGCCAGCAACAATTAATTCTTCCATCTCGCGGCGTGAGCCCAAACCAGCCTCCGCCAGCACTTTATGCAGCTTTGGCGCATCATCATCCGCAGTTAAGTCGCGTCTGACGGGCTTGGCATTTCGCCCCTTATTGTCATGACGATCATCGCCCGCCACATCGAAGGCATCGGATGTAACAAATGAAAACACTTCATCAGCAGCATTTTCCGGCTGACGTACACCTCTGCGTGCAGCACCAGACTGCGGCGATTGACGAGATGCCGCGCCAGCAACTTGGCGCGCACCATTTTTTTCAGAGAATGAAGGGCGCGCTCGAGACTCACCCGGGCGCGTATTATCAGTCCGGCCACCCTCATTGCGGGTACGTGGCTGACGCGGCTTTGGCATCGCATCCGGCGCGTTCTGCGCCACACCGGCAACCAGCGCGGCCGCAGAGGAAATTTCCTGCTCAAGTAACAGCTCAGCGGCAACCCGCGATGGACGCGGCTGACGCGCCTGGCGTGGTTTTTTCACCTCAGACGTCAATACCGGATCAGCAGCAGCGTCGAAAACTCCGGACTCCGGCAACGCATCCACGCCGGGCGCGTCGGGTTTATTTGTAGCGCGGCGCAAATTTCGCGGCCCGCGCACTGCACGCTTCACTGGCTTAGCAGCACCCTCATCCGCAGCAGCGATGTCGTTCTTACTATTATCTGAATTATTTGTGTTCATTATTTGATTCTGAGTTGAAACAATTGGCGTCATCGACACTTTGCAGCGCGTCCGATACCAGATTATTTTTTGGCGCATCAATCATCGCAACATCATCCTCAAAAACATCATCGGTAGTCGCAATTTCAATTTTCGCTTCATTTTGCATAGGTGCAGCTTCAGTAAGTGTCTGACTCAACTGATCCTGCTCTGTTATAGTATTGCCATCTTCAAAAGCAGGATTATGGCCCGGCCCTTTAAACATATTTCCCGTCAGTGCATCAAGTTCAAATGCACCCTCTTCCACACCACCCCCACCAATTGGCGGCAAAGGTGGCAACTGATCCAGTGCCGACAAGCCCAGATCCGCCAAAAATTGCTTAGTGGTAGCGAACAATGCCGGTCGCCCCGGAACATCCCGGTGCCCAATCGACTCTATCCAGCCCCGGTCCTCCAGCGTTTTAATCATCTGCGTCGCCACTGTTACGCCACGTATTTCTTCGATGTCGCCGCGCGTGACAGGCTGACGATAAGTAATAATAGCCAGGGTTTCCAATGTTGCCCGCGAATACTTAGGCGGCTTCTCGGGATTTAATCTGTCGATAAATACACGCATTTCAGGACGACTTTGAAAGCGCCATCCGGTAGACAAGCCAACCAGCTCTATCCCCTTACCAACCCAATCCGATCGCAAATCTTCCAGCATCAACTTAATGCTATCTGCTCCGACCATATCGCCAGCGCCATCTCCGCTATGAAACAGCTTCTTCATAGCAGTTACGGTAAGCGGCTCTTGCGCGCACAAAAGCGCGGTTTCAAGGACTCGCCTGGCCTCAGCAGTATTCATGCAAATTCATAGCAAAGATATTTTTGGCCTATCGAAACTGCAAGCAACCGAAAGTTATTCCAGTTGATTTCAGTTTTTTAATTTGTGCAGCGCACAATAAAAGTGCTTGCTGTGTGGATCAGTCTGCAATTTACTTTAGCGCCCGGGCCAAAAGTTGACACCGGCATATAAAGCCAATTAAAACAGTCGATCATTTTAGTAGATTCGTGATTGTAATCCAGAATTTTCATCCGAATCAAAAATAATCACTTAAAAATAAAAAAGCCACGTTAATACGTGGCTTTTTTATTTGAAACTGGTTGCGGGGGCAGGATTTGAACCTACGACCTTCGGGTTATGAGCCCGACGAGCTGCCAGACTGCTCCACCCCGCGTCTGATGAACAGAACTATACATGCTTTTACCGCGATGCGCAAATGGTTTATAAAATTAGCCATGCCTAATGGCGCCACCGTCTCTGAAAAAAAATCAACCGCATCGAATGTCTGTGCCGAAATGTGTGCAGAGCAAACCAATGCTACACTTTCGCATTCTTAGCTTGTTAGCTTATTTGCTCTTTTGCCCTACTCTATTTATATGAAATTTTGCTCAAACTGCGCCGCCCCTGTTGTCATGCAAATTCCGGCCGATGATACCCGTGAACGTCACGTCTGCCCGTCGTGTGGCACCATACACTATCAAAATCCTAAATTAGTGGTGGGCTCCATCCCGGTCTGGGAAGACAACGGCGAAATTAAAATTTTGCTATGCAAGCGGGCGATTGAACCGCGCTATGGCTATTGGACTCTGCCAGCCGGCTTCATGGAGAATAACGAGACCACTAGCCAGGCTGCGCAAAGAGAGACGGAAGAAGAGGCCGGCGCAAACATTGCGCTACACGAATTATTTTCCATGCTGAATATACCGCACGTCAACCAAGTTCATCTTTTCTACCGCGCCACCTTACTCGATATTAACTACGCAGCGGGAACCGAAAGCCTAGATGTGCAATTGTTCAGTGAGCGCGACATGCCCTGGGATGAGATGGCATTCCCTACCGTAAGCCACACGCTGAAATTTTTCTTCGCGGATCTGGCCAAAGTAAAACAAGGCGGCAATTATCAGTTACATACTCATGACATAGTTAAGCCGATGCGCTAATTAGCTTATTCGTCCGTGTATTGATCGGATGCCTATGCGCACTTACCAGTTCAATGCAGGTAGTTTACTCACTGAAGCGGCAGACCTTAACGCTGACAATGGCAGTTGCACTAGCTGGCAATTGCCAGCTAGTTGCCAGCTAGTTACCAGCTAGTTGCCAGCTAGTTACCAGCTAATTACCAGCGAAATTACCAGCGAAATTACCAGCTGGTTTCGCGCTCTGCGGTTGAAGACACTTTATGGATAGAGATGTCAGCCCCCTCAAATTCCTGCTCGGGATCCAGGCGGATCCCGACAAATCTTTTGAGCAAGCCATAAATCACAAAACTTCCCGCCACTGCGATCAATACGCCCAATCCGGTGCCCAGCAATTGCGAAGCCAAACTGACGCCGCCCAGACCGCCTAATGATTTAAGTCCAAAAATACCGGCAGCAATTCCACCCCATGCGCCGCATAAGCCATGCAAAGGCCAGACACCGAGCACATCGTCGACCTTCCATTTATTCTGGGTCCAGGTAAACATCCAGACAAAAATCGCCCCCGCCACACCGCCGGTAACCAAAGCCCCCAGGGGATGCATCAGATCAGAACCGGCACACACGGCAACCAAACCAGCCAAAGGCCCGTTATACACAAAACCGGGATCGTTCTTCCCCATAACCAAGGCTACCAAGGTTCCCCCTACCATGGCCATCAATGAATTAATCGCGACCAGACCGTTCATTTTATCCAGAGTTTGTGCACTCATCACATTAAAACCAAACCAACCTACCGTCAGTATCCACGCGCCCAAAGCAAGAAATGGAATACTTGAAGGCGGGTGCGCAGAAATCGCTCCATTTTTCATATAGCGACCACGCCTGGCGCCCAATAACAATACCGCAGGCAAGGCAGCCCAGCCGCCAAAAGCATGCACCACCACGGAGCCGGCAAAATCGTGGAATTCTTCAGAGAACACGGCTTTTAACCATGCCTGAATACCGAAACGCTGATTCCACGCGATGCCTTCAAAAAATGGATACAGCAGCCCGACCAGCACAGCGGTCGCCACTAATTGCGGATAAAACTTGGCGCGTTCGGCGATACCGCCGGAAATAATGGCCGGTATCGCCGCGGCAAACGTGAGCAGGAAAAAAAACTTCACCAGTTCAAAGCCATTGCGTTCGACCAGTACCTCAGCACCAGAATAAAACTGCACACCATATGCCACGCTATAACCGACGAAAAAATACGCTATGGTAGAAACCGCAAAATCAACGATAATTTTAACCAGAGCATTCACCTGGTTTTTTTTGCGTACCGTCCCTAATTCTAAAAAGGCAAAACCGGCATGCATCGCCAGAATCATGATCGCCCCGAGTAAGATAAATAAGGCATCCACGCCACTTTTATGTGCATCCATGCAAAAATCTCCCAATTAATGTGCAGGTATTAAATATTAATGCAGTCTATAAGCAAAAATTATTCCAATTTGGTGCATTTTTTAAGCTATTGATTTATATGACTCTTTTTTTAGTGACCCGAAGCACTTTCTGTTTTGCACCAAAACATGGCGCTTCTTTGGTGCAATTTTTTTATAGCAAGGACGGCAATGATTCCCTGGCTTGATATTGATACGCCGTTTCCCGAGGTCGCATCGGCATTAACGGAGGAACAAGGTGCCGCCGGCTTATTGGCGGCCGGAGCAGATTTGTCGGCGGCACGCTTACTAGACGCCTATCGCCACGGGATTTTTCCCTGGTTTTCCGAAGGGCAACCCATTCTCTGGTGGTCTACTGATCCGCGCATGGTTTTGATGACGGCCGAGTTCAAGCTCTCGGACAGCCTGAAAAAGACCTTGCGAAAAATCGCCGGCAACGCGCGCTGGGAAATTCGCTTTGACAGCGCCTTTGAACAAGTCATGCGCGCGTGCGCCGCGCCGCGCCGCGATAGTGCCGGCACCTGGATTTCTGAAGAGATCATTACCGGTTATGCCGCCTTACATGCGGCCGGCTATGCCCACTCTTCAGAAGTCTGGCTGGATGGTCAGTTGGTAGGAGGCGCGTATGGGGTGAGTATCGGGCGCATGTTTTATGGCGAATCGATGTTCGCCCGGGTCACCGATGCCTCTAAAATCGCGATGGCGCATTTGGTTTTTTTCTTGCGTGCGCATGACGTGACGATGATAGACTGCCAGCAAGAAACTGCACATTTAGCCTCCTTGGGCGCCAGACCCATAGCGCGCGATGAATTTATGCAAAAGATAACGCAGGCTGTTTGCTTGCCGGCAATTTCAGAATGGCAGCCATTAGCCACATTGACGACTTCAGGCATTTTCACTTGAACGATTTTTCCAGGCAGGCGCGCAGTGACCCAGCTCAATGAACTCCCTTTCGCCACCATCCAGTTTTATGCTACGGCACCCTATCCATGCAGCTATCTCGACGGCCTGCAGGCGCGTTCGCAAGTGGCGACGCCGGCACATCTGATTAATGCAGACACGTATTCCGAGCTGGTCAAAAATGGTTTTCGGCGTAGCGGCATTTTCATTTACCGCCCGCATTGCGATACTTGCCAGGCCTGTACACCGGTTCGGATCAGAGTGACGCAATTTATTCCCAACCGCAGCCAACGCAGGGCAAGGCACAAACACGCCAATCTGCGGGCCAGCGTGATGAGCCTGGCTTACGTTCACGAACATTACGAACTTTATCAAAAATACCAAAACGCCCGCCACTCAGGCGGTGGCATGGACAATGACAGTCGCGATCAATACGCTCAATTTTTATTGCAAAGCCGCGTCAACACCCGTCTTGTGGAATTTCG
>JBBQNW010000030.1:0-19573 GCA_038330335.1 Burkholderiales bacterium
CCGGAGCCACCAGGCCCGTTGCCAGAAAGCCGCGGTCGGTCACAATCAGAATCCGCTTGATGGCCGGATAGTGTTGCTTAACGATATTACCCAATTGCGCGGCCGCACCGGACTGACTGATTAGGTAGGGTACGGTGCGAAAGTCAAAATTATTCATCTTATCTTTTCTCCTGGTTAGTCTCATTGTAGCAAGACTTGCTATTCTGTTGACTTGAATAGATTTCAACAAAATAGACTATGGATTTTCTGATTTTAGGGGTTGCTGCATTTCTGGCAGGGTTTGTTGATGCGGTGGTCGGTGGCGGTGGCTTGATCCAGGTGCCGGCCTTATTTTCTGTCATGCAGGGGGCAGTTCCGGCCACTTTGCTTGGTACCAATAAACTGGCCAGTATCTGGGGTACGTCGGTGGCGGCGGTGAATTACCTCCGGGTCGTGCAATTGCGCTGGGGAGTGGTGCTGCCCGCGGCGCTGGCAGCATTCTGTCTGTCGTTTGTGGGCGCATACACGGTGACCCATTTGCCGCCGACCTTGTTGCGCAAAGCGCTCCCATTTATCTTACTGGCGATCGCGCTTTACACTTTTAAGAAGAAGGATTTCGGCAGTCAGCATGCGCCGGTATTTAGCGGTGATAAAGAGAGAGTGGTGGCGATCGGTGTGGGCGCTGCAATCGGATTTTATGACGGGTTCTTCGGGCCTGGCACCGGAAGTTTTTTGGTATTCATTTTTGTCAGGCTATTTGGCTACAATTTCCTGAGTGCATCAGCGGTCGCTAAGTTGCTGAATGTCGCGTGCAATGCGGCCGCGTTACTGTGGTTCGGTTATAGCGGACATGTACTTTGGCAAATGGGCTTGGGCATGGCGGTCTGTGGTGTCGTCGGTTCTGTGGCCGGTAGCCGTCTGGCGATCAAGCATGGCAGTGGGTTTGTACGGAAGATGTTTCTATTCGTAGTTGTAGTTTTGATATTAAAAACAACTTATGATGGCTTCTTCCGTTAGTGTTTGTTTCACGTGAAACAGTGGTCGTTGGCTATTTTTTTGCTATTTTTGTCTATTGTTTGGAGTGATGTCTTGCCGCATCTGTTCTGTTTCACGTGAAACATTTTTCAGTCTATCTGTCTGGCGGATAAGCTTTGCATCAAAAAGCCTTTATAATCGGGGCTTCCCGAGAAATCCTAAAGTAAAAGTATTCCATGTTTTATCCAAAAGAATTTGATGTGATTGTTGTAGGTGGTGGTCATGCCGGTACCGAGGCTGCGCTCGCCGCTGCCCGTATGGGGCAAAAAACCTTGTTGCTAACCCATAATATTGAGACTTTGGGGCAGATGTCTTGCAACCCTTCGATCGGCGGTATTGGTAAGGGGCACCTGGTTAAAGAGGTAGATGCGATGGGTGGTGCGATGGCGATCGCTACTGATGAGGCTGGTATCCAGTTCCGGATATTGAATTCGTCCAAAGGTCCGGCAGTGCGCGCCACGCGTGCCCAGGCCGACAGGATTTTATATAAACAGGCAATCCGTAACCGTCTGGAAAATCAGGAAAATCTCTGGATATTCCAGCAAGCCGTGGATGACCTGATGGTTGAAGGAGATAGGGTGGTCGGTGCCGTCACGCAGGTTGGTGTGCGTTTTCGCGGCCGTGCCGTAGTGTTGACCGCCGGTACTTTTCTTGATGGGAAAATCCATGTTGGTCTAAATAGCTATTCGGCCGGGCGGGCTGGTGATCCGCCGGCCTTGTCTTTATCTGCCCGCTTGAAGGAGCTTGCTCTGCCGCAGGGGCGTTTGAAAACCGGAACCCCGCCGCGTATTGATGGTCGGAGCATTGATTTTTCTGTCATGCAAGAGCAGGGCGGTGACTTCGATCCTATTCCGGTATTTTCTGTCATGGGTAATGTCGGCATGCATCCGCGCCAGTTGCCATGCTGGATCACGCATACTAACGAACGTACCCACGATATTATTCGTGCCGGTCTCGATCGTAGTCCTATGTATACCGGTGTGATCGAAGGCGTGGGGCCGCGTTACTGCCCGTCGATAGAAGATAAAATTCATCGTTTTTCGGGCAAGGATTCGCATCAGATATTTTTGGAGCCAGAAGGTCTGACGACCAATGAATATTATCCCAACGGAATTTCCACCAGCCTGCCGTTTGATGTGCAGCTAGATTTGGTGCGCTCCATGCGCGGGATGGAAAATGCCTATATTTTGCGACCAGGTTATGCGATTGAATACGATTATTTCGATCCGCGTGGTTTAAAAACTTCGCTTGAAACACGCCAGATAAAAGGCCTGTTTTTTGCCGGACAGATTAACGGTACCACCGGTTACGAAGAGGCTGCAGCGCAAGGTATGTTGGCCGGCTTAAATGCGGCCCTGCAGACTCAGGGGCGTGATGCCTGGGTGCCACGTCGTGATGAAGCCTATTTGGGCGTCTTGGTCGACGACCTGATTACCAAGGGGGTGCAAGAGCCCTATCGCATGTTTACCAGTCGAGCCGAGTTTCGCCTCAGCTTGCGGGAAGATAATGCCGACATGCGTCTGACGGAAATCGGTCGTCACTTAGGCTGTGTCAGCGATGCCCAGTGGGCCAAGTTTGAAATCAAACGCGAAGCTGTTTCACGTGAAATGGAAAGACTGAAATCGACCTGGGTCAGCCCGCGGATTGTAGAAGACGCCGAAGCGGAACGGATCGTGGGTAAAGCGCTGGAGCGTGAGTATTCACTGGCAGATTTATTGCGCCGGCCAGAAGTGACTTATGAAAGTCTGATGGGGCTGAAAGGTAAAGATGGCCAGGATTTAGCTGGCCCTGCGGCATCCGATGATGCAGTGAAAGAGCAGGTAGAAATTCAAATCAAATATTCCGGCTATATTCAGCGTCAGGCCAAAGAAGTCGAGCGTCATTTACATTTTGAAAATTTGAAGATGCCGCTGGATTTCGATTACCTTGAGGTGAACAGCCTGTCGGTTGAGGTCAAGCAAAAATTAAATAAATTCAGACCTGAAACCTTGGGGCAGTGCGGCCGGGTTTCCGGTATCACCCCAGCGGCGATCTCTTTACTTTTGGTACATCTGAAAAAACGTGGATTTCAAACCTTTATGAATGCCGATGTAGGTAACCTCGACGTAGGCCCGGGATCAGCAGCAGAAAAAGAAGGGCAGACATCATGAGCGGATTTGATCGTGAGGTATTAACAGCCTTACTTACAGAGGGTGTCAAATCTCTAGCGCTTTCTCTCAGTTCTGAGCAAATAGATAAAATGATTGCTTATTTAGCATTATTATCTAAATGGAATTCTGTTTATAATTTGACATCGGTGCGCGATCCTAAAGACATGGTCAGGCAGCATCTGCTTGATTCACTGTCGGCGGCACACGCTTTCAGGGATGCGCGACATGTGCTCGATGTCGGTTCCGGCGGTGGTTTGCCGGGCATGATCTTAGCGATTACTTATCCACAGATTCGTATTTCAATGATCGATACCGTCAATAAAAAAACCGCTTTTCTGACGCAGGCAAAAACCGAGCTGGGTTTGTCGAATGTTACCGTGCATACCGGCAGGGTAGAGGCACTGGAAGTGGCGCAAAAATTTGATGTCATTACCTCGCGGGCGTTTTCAGAATTGTCTAATTTCGTCAACTGGTCCGCGCATTTATTGGCTGATGATGGTCAGTTTATGGCGATGAAGGGGGTCACGCCAGATCAGGAGATACAGCGTTTACCGGAAGGTTGGGCGGTGACTGCAGTAGAGCCTTTGGCGGTGCCCGGGTTGGATGTGGAACGCCATTTAATTTATATCAAAAAAAATCTGGACTAATTTTTTAAATTTTTTGATGACGCTATCCGCGAATTTGGTCAAAGTTATTCCTGATACTGATTTAGAAGTAAAACCTACTTAGAGCAAAATGACAAAAATTTTTTGTGTCGCAAACCAAAAAGGCGGCGTCGGCAAGACTACCACCACAGTCAATCTTGCGGCCGGCCTGGCCAAACTGGATCAACGGGTATTATTGGTTGACCTTGATCCGCAGGGCAATGCCACGATGGGGGCGGGCATCAATAAGGCCAAACTGACGACCTCGATTTACGAAGTGCTGCTGGGCCTGACCGATGTTAAGACTGCGAGACAGCGTTCCGAAGCCGGCAAGTTTGACGTCTTGCCGGCGAACCGTGAGTTAGCCGGTGCCGAAGTCGAAATGGTGTCCTTGGAAAACCGCGACAAGCGCCTGCGCGATGCTTTGGCCGACGTCAGCGAAGATTACGACTTCATCTTGATCGATTGCCCGCCGGCATTGTCTATGCTGACCTTGAACGGCCTGTGTGCCGCTAACGGGGTGATTATTCCTATGCAGTGTGAATACTACGCGCTGGAAGGTTTATCGGATCTGGCCAATACCATCAAAAAAGTCTCGGTGAACCTGAATCCTGACCTGAAAATTGTCGGCTTGTTGCGGGTGATGTTCGATCCGCGCATGACCTTGTCGCAACAGGTGTCCGAGCAACTTGAGCAGCATTTCGGCGACAAAGTCTTTAAGACCGTTATCCCGCGCAATGTGCGTCTGGCAGAGGCGCCATCGTATGGCATGCCAGGCGTGGTGTTCGACCCTTCATCCAAAGGCGCGCAAGCGTATATTGCCTTCGGCGCAGAAATGCTGGACAGAATTAAATTATTGGAAGTGAAATAATGGCAACAAAAAAACAAAAAGGCCTGGGACGTGGTCTGGAAGCATTATTTGATGGGGCGGGTGATTTCGCTGATGTGGCAGCAACTGTCGCCGGCTCCCCAACCAGTCTGCCTGTGAGTGTCTTACAAGCCGGTAAATATCAGCCGCGTACCCGAATGGATGAGGGCGCACTGGCAGAACTTGCCGCCTCGATCAAAGCGCAGGGCTTGATGCAACCAATTTTGGTACGCCCGATCGGGCAGCAAAATGGTGTGACGCATTACGAAATTATTGCCGGTGAACGCCGTTTCCGCGCTTCGCAGATGGCTGGCCTGGAAGATATTCCGGTCCTGGTCAAAGATGTTGACGACCAGGCCGCGGCAGCCATGGCGCTGATAGAAAATATCCAGCGCGAAGACCTGAACCCGCTAGAAGAGGCGCAGGGTATACATCGCCTGATTTCAGATTTCGCGTTCACGCATGAGCAGGCGGCAAATGCCGTTGGCCGTTCGCGCAGCGCCGTATCAAACTTGCTCAGGCTGTTAAATCTTGCCAAGCCTGTGCAAACCATGCTGATGGCCGGTGATATTGACATGGGCCACGCCCGGGCCTTACTGGCGACCGACGCTGCCACCCAGATCCAGCTGGCGAATCAAGTCGTGGCCAAGCGCATGTCAGTGCGCGAAGCCGAAAAACTGGTATCGCGCACCACTGCTGAAATGAATACGCCGGCTAAGACCCGTGACAAAGCGGAAAAATCGCGCGACATCACCCGGCTGGAAGAAGAGTTGGCGGATTTGCTAGCCACCCAGGTTATTCTTAAAATGGGCACCAAGGGACGCGGCCAGTTGATCATTGATTTTGCTGACCTCGATTCTCTCGATGGCGTGATTTTAAAAATCCGCGGCCAATAACATTGCGCCCGGCATGAAAATTCTGTCCTTACCAGGCTTGTACAACTCAGACGCCGGGCATTGGCAAAGTGTCTGGGAAAGCCATCTCCCTGACTTTCGTCGTGTGCAGCAACACAACTGGCAGATGCCGCAGCGCAACGAGTGGGTGGAAACCCTGGCCGCAGAAATTAGCTCGGTCGATGATGACATCGTTGTGGTGGCACACAGTCTGGGTTGTGCCTTGCTGGCATGGTGGCTACAAACACAGTTGCCGGGCACCGCCGAAGTGGGTAAGGTGAAAGCGGCATTGCTGGTGGCTCCGCCCGATGTCGCAAGGGCCGGATTTCCCGCGCCAAGTTTTTCGCCAATGCCGCTGCAACGTTTTCCCTTTGCCAGCACAGTGATCGCCTCCGACGATGACCCATGGTGCGAACTGGCTGTGGCAGAGCAATGGGCCAAGGCCTGGGGTTCAGAATTTCACTGTATTGGTGCAAAAGGGCATATCAATAGCGGGTCCGGTCTGGCGCAATGGAAACCAGGTCAAAAATGGCTTTCCGAGCTAATCAGCAAAATACCATCGTCGTTGTGTGCATGATGTTAGGGCGTCATGTCTCATTTTGATGCATCGCATCAAACGTTTGACGGTGGTACGCACTACCACGTATAATTCCGTGGTTTTGGATGGTATGCGTTGAATCTTCGGCGAATAAATATAGTGACAAACGCAGGCAGTTCAAGAGTCGTTAGCAAATGTGTAAAAAATACCGGGTAAAAAATACCCGGCAAAAGAGATAAGTCGAGGAAATGGCATGGCGCGTTTGATCCTGTTGCAATTGGCAGCAGCTTTTGTTGTCGCGCTGGTGGCGGTTTTATTGTCTGGTCTTCCTGCAGGAATTTCCGCTTTGCTTGGCGGGCTCAGTTGTGCCATCCCGAATGCCTTGTTTGCGATGCGCTTACACAGCAGTGCGAAAAAGCCGGGAGGCGGCAACCCGATGAATTTTTTTATCGGTGAGTTTATAAAGATTGGGTCAACAATCGCACTCATGATTGCGGTTGTCTGGTTGTATCACGATTTGCATTGGGTAGCGTTTATCGCTGGGATCGTCGTGATTTTAAAAAGTTATTTCATTTTACTATTTAGACACTAATTATGAGCGCAACAGAGCAAGCAACAAAGACAGCGTCAGAATATATCTCCCATCATCTGGGACATTTATCGACATCCCACGCCCAGCAAGAATCCTTGTGGGACATGACTGTTTTAAATATTGATACTTTATTTTGGTCAGTTGCCTGCGGTATTTTCGTCAGCTTGCTGATGTACATGGCGGCCCGTAAAGCGACTTCCGGTGTGCCGGGGCGTTTCCAGTCTGCAGTAGAAATGCTGGTTGAGATGGTCGACAACCAGGCAAAAAGCATCGTCCATGGTGACACCAGTTTTATCGCTCCTATGGCGCTGTCGATTTTCGTCTGGGTCGCCATGATGAACTCGCTGGATTTCTTGCCTGTTGATCTGTTCTCTCAGTGGATTTTCCCGGCCTTCGGTCTGGATCCTGAAATGCATCACCGCGTCGTGCCTACTGCCGATTTGAATGGTACCTTAGGTATTTCAATCGGTGTTTTTGCCTTAATGATTTTTTACAGCTTAAAAATCAAGGGTATTGGCGGTTTTGTGAAAGAATTATTCACTGCGCCGTTCGGTCCTTGGTTGTTTCCAGCCAATCTGGCATTGAATGCAGTGGAATATGCAGCAAAAACTTTCTCACTGGGTATGCGACTGTTTGGCAATATGTTTGCCGGTGAGTTGTTGTTCTTGCTGATTGCTTTGCTGGGTTCTACCGCGACTTTGTTTGGTGGCGTTGGTCACCTGATCGCCGGTTCGGTCTGGGCGATCTTCCATATTTTAATTGTGTTTTTGCAAGCATTTATTTTTATGATGCTGACACTGGTATATATGGGTCAGGCACACGAAGCGCATTAATTATGTAGTACGGATTTTGTTGGAATTTGTTTTTGTTTTTTGTTTTTTTGATTTTTTTATATTTTTAAACTTTGAAGGAATTGTTATGACTAACGTCGCTATGGTTGCATTGGCTTGTGGTTTGATCATCGGTTTGGGCGCTTTGGGTGCATGTATCGGTATCGCTCTGATGGGTGGTAAATATTTGGAAGCTTCAGCTCGTCAACCTGAATTGATGGATAAATTGCAAGGCAAAATGTTGTTGTTGGCTGGTCTGATCGATGCTGCTTTCATTATCGGTGTTGGTATCGCCATGTTCTTCGCAACAGCAAATCCATTCAAAGGCTAATTAGCTTTCCTTTTTCTACCGTAAGCAGATCTGCTTACGGAACGATTATTTTCATAGGAAAACTACCGTGAACCTTAATTTAACTATGTGGTATCAGGCTGGGGTGTTTTTCATCCTGGCACTCTTCACGATGAAATTCGTGTGGCCACCATTGATTGGTGCAATCGATGCTCGCCGGCAAAAAATTGCCGACGGCCTGGCTGCTGCTGATCAAGGTCAAGCTAAGATGCAAGATGCTGAAAAGCGTGTACAAGCCCAATTGGCTGGTGCCCGTGAAGACGGCCTCAAGCACGTTGCCAGCGCTGAAAAGCGTGCACAACTGATCGTAGAAGACGCCAAGAATACTGCCAACGCAGAAGCCGCACGCATTATTGCTGCAGCGAAAGCGGAAGCAGACAATCAAGTCACCAAAGCACGTGAAGAATTGCGCGACCAGGTTGCCGTATTGGCAGTCAAAGGCGCAGAGCAGATTCTGAAACGTGAGGTCAATGCATCAGCTCACGCTGATATGTTGAACCAATTGAAGACTGAGCTGTAATCATGGCAGAAAACGCAACGATCGCTCGTCCTTATGCCGAAGCCTTGTTTCGTGTTGCTAAATCCGGCAACCTATCCGCCTGGTCGGATCTGGTTGCCGAGATGGCGCAAGTCGCGGCACATCCTGATGTACTGGCTCTTGCAACCAATCCTAAAGTTTCTGCGGCCTTAGCCGCTGAGACTTTCTTGTCCGTGTTGAAGTCACCGGTGACCGATGAAGCGAAAAACTTCATCAATACGCTCACCGAGTACGACCGCCTCACCCTTTTGCCTGAAATCGCTGAACAGTTTCATGCTCTGAAAAACGCCGAAGTTGGCGCTGCAGACGCGGAAATTACCAGTGCATTTGAAATGACGGCAGAGCAGGTAAGCGATCTGACAACGACGCTGGAAAAGAAATTTGGCCGCAAGTTACACGCAACCGTGACTGTGGATGCTGCCTTAATCGGTGGTGTGCATATCGTGGTTGGGGATCAAGTGCTGGATACTTCGGTTCGTGCCAAGCTGCAACAGATGCAAGTCGCCTTAACTGCGTGAATTTCGCCGCGTAAATTGCGGGCGTAATAGACGGCGTAAGAATCGAAATAATTTTAGGAGTTAGTATGCAACTCAACCCATCAGAAATCAGCGAGTTGATCAAGAGCCGGATTCAAGGCCTTGGCGACACCGCTGAAATTCGTAATCAAGGTACGGTTATTTCCGTTACCGACGGTATCTGCCGCATTCACGGTCTGTCTGACGCGATGCAAGGTGAGATGCTGGAATTCCCAGGCAATACATTTGGTCTGGCATTGAACTTGGAACGTGATTCCGTAGGCGCCGTTATTTTGGGTGACTATGAGCACATTTCCGAAGGCGATACCGTTAAATGTACCGGTCGTATTCTGGAAGTGCCGATCGGCCCGGAACTGCGCGGCCGTGTGGTTAATGCACTAGGTCAGCCTATCGATGGTAAAGGTCCTATCAATGCAAAATTGACGACCCCTATCGAAAAAATCGCTCCGGGCGTGATCGCCCGTCAGTCGGTTTCCGAACCCCTGCAAACTGGTTTGAAATCAATTGATGCGATGGTTCCGGTTGGTCGTGGTCAGCGTGAGCTGATCATTGGCGATCGCCAGACTGGTAAGACGGCGGTAGCGATTGATGCCGTCATCAACCAAAAAGGTCAAAACGTTACTTGTATCTATGTAGCGATTGGTCAAAAAGCCTCTTCCGTTAAAAACGTTGTGCGCTCTCTTGAAGCCCACGGCGCGATGGAATACACCATTGTGGTCGCCGCTACCGCAGCAGAATCTGCAGCAATGCAATATGTTTCTGCTTATGCCGGTTGCGCCATGGGTGAATATTTCCGTGATCGCGGTGAAGATGCCTTGATCATTTATGATGATTTGTCCAAGCAAGCTGTTGCTTACCGTCAATTGTCCTTGTTGCTGCGCCGTCCACCAGGTCGCGAAGCATACCCGGGCGACGTGTTCTACCTCCACTCCCGTTTGTTAGAGCGCGCAGCACGCGTCAACCCTGCCTATGTCGAGAAATTCACCAACGGTGAAGTTAAAGGTAAAACAGGTTCATTGACAGCCTTGCCTATCATTGAAACTCAAGCCGGTGACGTTTCTGCTTTCGTTCCGACTAACGTGATTTCGATCACTGACGGTCAGATCTTCCTGGAAACATCCTTGTTCAATGCCGGTATCCGTCCTGCGATTAACGCCGGTATTTCGGTGTCACGCGTTGGTGGTGCTGCACAGACTAAGGTCATTAAAAACCTGTCTGGCGGTATCCGTACCGATCTGGCGCAGTATCGTGAATTGGCGGCGTTTGCGCAGTTCGCTTCTGATCTGGATGTGGCGACCCGCAAGCAACTCGATCGCGGTGCACGTGTCACTGAATTGCTCAAGCAAGCACAGTACGCGCCATTGCCAATTTCGTTGATGGCTGTGACTTTGTTCTCAGCAAACAAGGGTTTCCTGGATGATGTCCCGGTCTCGAAAGTTTTGGCTTTCGAAGCTGGCGTACATGATTTCATGAAGACTAGTCATGCTGCATTGCTGCAAAAGATAGAAGAAACTAAGCAACTCGACAAAGATGGCGAAGCTGCCATGTCTGCCGCTATTGCTGATTTCAAAAAATCCGGCGCCTATTAATTTACTAGAGCTAGAAGGAGTCAATACTCATGGCTGTAGGTAAAGAGATACGTGGCAAGATCAAGAGCGTAGAAAATACGAAGAAGATCACGAAGGCGATGGAAATGGTCGCCGCATCCAAAATGCGTAAAGCGCAAGACCGGATGCGTGCAGCACGCCCTTATAGTGAAAAAATTCGGAATATTGCGGCTAACTTGTCACAGGCAAACCCAGAGTACACGCATCCTTTCATGGTTCAACAAGATCAGTCCAAAACAATAGGATTGATCGTTGTAACGACAGACAAGGGTTTGTGTGGTGGCTTGAATACCAACGTATTGCGTTTGGTCACCAACAAACTGCGTGAACTTGAAGGTGCGGGTTTAAAATTTGAAGCGGTCGCAATTGGTAATAAAGGTTTAGGCTTCTTGAACCGGATCGGTGCAAGAGTCGTGGCGCACGCAGTGCAACTCGGCGATACACCGCATCTGGATAAATTGATAGGCCCGGTGAAATTATTGCTGGATGCTTACCAAGAAGGCAAACTCGATGCAGTGTATGTTTGCTACAACAAGTTTGTTAACACTATGAAGCAGCAACCTGTCATGGAGCAGTTATTGCCCCTGCAGGCTGACAAGCTGGAGTCGACTTCCCATTCCTGGGATTATATCTACGAGCCAGATGCAAACACGGTGATTGATGAATTGTTGGTACGTTATGTTGAGGCACTGATTTATCAGGCTGTCGCTGAAAACATGGCGTCTGAACAGTCGGCACGTATGGTGGCGATGAAATCAGCTAGCGACAACGCAGTGAGCGTGATTGGTGAGTTGAAATTGATTTACAACAAAACCCGCCAGGCTGCAATTACCAAAGAGCTTTCCGAGATCGTCGCCGGCGCGGCAGCGGTCTAAACTGTATATATTTTATTGAAGGAACGAACATGGCTGATGGCAAAATCGTTCAGTGTATCGGCGCTGTTGTGGACGTTGAATTTCCACGCAATGCGATGCCTAAGATCTACGACGCCTTAACAATGGAAGGCTCCGACCTGACTCTGGAAGTTCAGCAGCAATTAGGCGATGGTATCGTCCGTTGCATCGCGCTGGGTACTTCTGATGGTCTGCGTCGCGGCATGATGTTTACCAACACTGGTAAATCAATCATGGTGCCGACTGGTAAAGCAACACTTGGTCGCATTATGGACGTGTTGGGTAATCCGATTGATGAATGTGGTCCGGTTAGCCGTGAAACTACTGCATCAATCCACCGTAAAGCACCTGCGTACGACGAATTGTCGCCGTCGCAAGAGCTGTTAGAAACCGGTATCAAGGTGATTGACTTGATTTGCCCGTTTGCTAAAGGCGGTAAAGTTGGTTTGTTTGGTGGTGCTGGTGTGGGTAAGACCGTCAACATGATGGAACTGATCAACAACATCGCGAAAGCCCATAGCGGCTTGTCCGTGTTTGCCGGTGTCGGTGAGCGTACTCGTGAAGGTAATGACTTTTACCACGAGATGGCTGATGCAAAAGTGGTCGATCTGGAAAATCCGGAAAACTCCAAAGTTGCCATGGTCTACGGTCAGATGAATGAACCACCAGGTAACCGTCTGCGCGTTGCCTTGACGGGTTTGACCATCGCTGAAGGTTTCCGTGATGAAGGTAAAGACGTGTTGTTCTTCGTCGATAACATTTATCGCTACACACTGGCCGGTACTGAAGTTTCCGCGTTGTTAGGCCGTATGCCTTCCGCAGTGGGTTACCAGCCAACGTTGGCAGAAGAAATGGGCCGTTTGCAAGAGCGTATCACTTCGACCAAAACAGGTTCGATCACCTCGATTCAAGCTGTGTATGTTCCTGCGGATGATTTGACTGATCCATCTCCAGCAACAACCTTTGCCCATTTGGATTCTACTGTTGTGTTGTCGCGTGATATCGCCTCGCTGGGTATTTACCCTGCGGTTGATCCACTCGATTCAACTTCACGTCAGTTGGACCCGCAAGTGGTTGGTGTAGAACACTATGAAACAGCCCGTGCTGTTCAAGGTATTTTGCAACGCTACAAAGAATTGCGCGACATTATCGCGATTCTGGGTATGGACGAATTGGCGCCTGAAGACAAGTTGTTAGTTGCCCGTGCACGTAAAATGCAACGTTTCTTGTCCCAGCCTTTCCACGTTGCTGAAGTGTTTACCGGTTCACCAGGTAAATACGTTTCACTGAAAGATACGATCAAGGGCTTCAAAATGATCGCTTCCGGTGAACTCGATCACCTGCCAGAACAAGCGTTCTACATGGTAGGTACTATCGACGAAGCAATCGAAAAAGCGAAGAAAATGGCTGCTTAATTTTTGCCCGGTGGTGCAGACAAGTTGACTTGCCTGCACCACTGACAAAACATAAAAGCAGTGCATTTTTTGATACTTTGACGAATGAAAAGGGTCGAATATGGCACATACTATTCACGTTGACGTGGTTTCCGCAGAAGAGTTGATCTTCTCCGGCGAAGCTGAGTTCGTTGCATTGCCGGGTGAAGCTGGTGAATTGGGTATCTACCCGATGCACACACCGCTGATCACGCGCATCAAGCCGGGTGCGGTACGCATCAAGCTTCCAGGCAAAACCGAAGAAGAATTTGTCTTCGTTGCCGGCGGTTTGCTTGAAGTGCAGCCGGGTACGGTTACGGTTCTGGCCGATACCGCGATTCGCGGACATGATCTGGATGAAGCCAAAGCAACCGAAGCCAAAAAAATGGCAGAAGAAGCTCTGGTCAACCGGGAATCTAAAGTTGACTACGCGAAAGCTCAGGCCGAGTTGAGCGTTGCAATAGCACAATTGGCGGCGATTCAGAGATTGCGTCACAAACGTTAATTCTGATGCAGGTCATTTAGTGCAGGCAATATAAGCGGTACAATAAAAAGGTAGCTCCGGCTACCTTTTTGTTTTTTCCGGTGTCTGGGCTGACGGTGTTTCTGACCGTGGCGCAAACGCCAGCCCAGAGGGAGCCTGATCATGAGCGATAACACCGGCACAAATGCCAACCCGAATGCAGTGATCGCACTGCTACAAAAAGCGAAAACCATCGCCGTGGTTGGTTTGTCTGCCAAGCCGTCACGCGCCAGTCACGAAGTTGCCGCCTACCTGCAAACCCATGGCTATCGTATTCTTCCGGTGAATCCAAATGAAGCAGGTAAGCGCATCCTGAATGAATTATGTTATGCCAGTTTAAGCGAGGCGGTGATGGCCACGGGTTTGCAGATTGATATTGTCGACTGCTTCAGAAAGGCGCAAGATATTCCCGTGCTGGTGGATGAGGCAATCGCACTCGGTGCCGGCAGCATCTGGATGCAGTTAGGCGTACGTCACGAGCAGGCGGCGCAGCGCGCCATGGATGCCGGTTTGCAGGTGGTGATGGATAAATGCCCAAAAATTGAGCACCGGCTGCACCTTAGTCATCGGTCTCACCCTCAGGAATAAAGTCCGCCCCAGGGCAACACTCTGACACTCCCAGATCACAGGAAAAGAATGAATATCAGCGCATTATTTAGAGCCAAGGCACGCATCCAGTTAAAAGAGGCTGACGCCAGTCTGCGTCTGCTGGAGGACCGCGACGAGAGTAAAGATGACAAAAAAGATGACAAAAAAAATGATAATAAGAATGGCAGCAAGCAGTCAGATAAACTGGCCACGCTCGATCTGGCCGAGAAAATCGCAGAATTTCAAAATATTTTGTACGGGCAAAAAAAGCATAAATTACTGATCATCTTACAAGGGATGGATACCTCGGGCAAAGACGGCACCGTCCGTGGTGTGTTTGGGCAGATTAATCCCTTAGGTGCCCGCACTGCGGCGTTTAAGGCACCGAGCGCGGTAGAGCTCGACCATGATTATCTATGGCGGGTGCATCAGGAAGTGCCGGCGCGCGGTGAAGTGGTGATTTTTAACCGCAGCCATTACGAAGACGTCCTGATCACCCGTGTCCATGAATGGATTACGGCGGCAGAATGCCAACGCCGTTTTGTCCAGATTCGTGATTTTGAAAGGATGCTGTCGGAAACCGGCACCGTCATCCTGAAGTTCTTTTTACATATCTCCAAGGAGACCCAGAAGCAGCGACTGGAAGAGCGGCTGGCGGATCCTGAAAAACACTGGAAATTCGATCCGCGCGATCTGGTCGAGCGCCAGTCTTGGGAGCGCTACCAAGATGCCTATGCTGATGCCATTATGGCGACCGATGCGGATCACGCGCCGTGGTACGTTATCCCTGCCGATTCCAAAACCCAGCGCAATCTGGCGATTGCCCACATCGTGATAGAGAAGCTGGAAAGTATGAAGCTCAGTTTTCCACCGGGCAACCCCGATTACAGCAAGATTAAGGTTGACTAAGGTCGACTAAGATTGATTAAGGTTAATTAACTTGAAACGCTATTTGCCCGAATTAATGGCATTCTCGCTTTATCCGGTATTGGCCTGGCAGGGGAAACGGACCCGTAAACTGACGCCGCGCCTGGCACAAGCCGCTGGCCCTAATTTCGGCATATGCCGTCCCGCTGTGCGGACGCCAAGCTTGTTTCGCTTGCTGTCCATCGGCGAGTCGCCGGTCGCGGGGGTCGGTGTCGAGCATCTTGATGACGCCATTACCGCCCAGTTTGCCCGGGCGCTGGCATTACGGTTTGACACGAATGTAGAATGGCAGGCCTTAGGCCAGAACGGCGCCGATCTGGCTGCCGCCTTAAGCGATTTACTTCCTAAAATTCCGCCATGTCTGCCACCGGTGGACCTGGTCTTGCTGGCTTTTGGCGTGAACGACACGACGGCGTTTCGTTCAGTCGGGCGGTACCGGCGCGAATTGCATCGCGTGCTCGATAACATCTTGCTGAGGGTAAAACCGCAACAAATCATTCTGTCCGGTGTGCCGCCTATGCACGCGTTTCCGGCCTTGCCACAGCCTCTACGTTCAGTGCTGGGTATCAAGGCTGCTGCGCTAGACCAGGTGGCGCTGGATGTGGCCGACCACTACCCCCAGGTGATTTATGCGCCTATGCACTTCAACGTGCTAGACCCGACATTAATGGCGCATGATGGCTACCATCCGTCCGCCAAGGGGGCACAACTTTGGGCATCGCAGCTGTTACGGATATTTGAGAAAAAATGGTGCGATAAATAGACCCGTAAATAGACCCGTAAATAGGCATGCAATCTTACTTATGCACAACTACAAAATAGTAATTTTAAGAAATATTCGTTCAACTTGCTAAGATAAAAATAAAATAGCTAATAAAATCAATTGATTAGAATAATGTTCTCGTTGTTTACATTGACATTTATAATCAAATGCCATTTCAGGACAAAACTGTCCACAAAGTTATCCACAGTTTATTTACGGCAATAATCCCCTTTGGATCAAGGCAAATTGTGCAGGATCAGACACCAGTCTGCCGCGCATCGGCGATAATATTGCTTTGCTCTTGCTACCAACCGAAATTTTAGTGTTTTTGAAAGTCATCTATGTCTAACACCTTCGCCCCGCTCAAAAACGATACTTTCCTGAAAGCCCTGTTGCGTCAGGAAACCGCTTACACCCCGGTATGGCTGATGCGCCAGGCGGGGCGTTATTTGCCTGAATATAAAGCCACGCGTAAAGGCGCCGGGTCATTCATGAGTCTGGCGAAGAACCCCGATTTCGCGACCGAGGTGACGATACAACCGCTGGACCGTTTCGCTTTGGATGCGGCGATCTTGTTTTCCGATATTCTGACCGTGCCCGATGCCATGGGTTTGGGCTTGTATTTTGAAGAAGGCGAAGGCCCTAAATTTGAACGCCCGTTAAAAGATGAAAAAGATGTCATGGCGCTCAAAGTGCCGGAACCTGGCAGTTTGCAATATGTGTTCGATGCCGTTACCCAGATTCGTACCACGCTTAATGGCCGGGTACCGCTGATCGGCTTCGCCGGCAGCCCGTGGACCCTGGCTTGTTACATGGTCGAAGGTCAGGGTTCGCGCGATTTTCATGCTGTCAAAAGCATGATGTATAAACGTCCGGACCTGATGGAGCACATTTTGCGCACCAATGCCGACGCCGTGGCGAGTTACCTCAATGCCCAGATCGATGCCGGGGCCCAGGCCGTGATGATTTTTGACAGCTGGGGCGGGGCCCTGGCCGACGGTGCTTACCAGCGCTTTTCACTGCGCTATATGCAAGATGTTGTGAACCAGTTGCAACGCGAGAAAGATGGCCAGCGTATTCCTGTCATCGTCTTCACCAAAGGCGGTGGTCTGTGGTTGGAGCAAATTGCCGATATCGGTGCCGATGCGCTGGGGCTGGACTGGACCGTCAACCTGGGCCAAGCACGCGCCAAGGTTGGGCATAAAGTGGCATTGCAAGGCAATTTGGATCCGGCGGTGTTGTTTGCCGATCCGGCCCAGATTCGTGAGCAAGTCAGCGCCGCCCTGCAATCGTACGGCACGCCAGGTGCCGGACATGGTCATGTGTTCAATTTGGGGCATGGTATCTCACAATTTACGCCACCCGAGGCGGTCAGCGTGCTGGTCGATACCGTGCACGAGGTGAGTCGTCAAATGCGTCAGACTTTTGCCTGAATCCGGTGCACAGGCACGCAAAAAGAAGCAGATTCTAGTGCATTCCCTTGCATTCCCTTGCTGTGCCTTGTTAATCCGTCATGTTGCTGTGCAAAACGCAGCACCCATGCGGCTTACAAGGCACAATGACTGGGAAAGTCAATGAAATAGCCGCAACAAATTTCCCCCGTCATTGTCATTCTTCTGTTAGTTATGCACAAATTGAGCGCATGAAAAAATAGTGGAAAATTTATTTTCAATAAATTACGATGATTTGCAAGTCATTGTTTTTAAACAGATTATTTTTTGCTTTCAGAATAGGCATTCTGTTGAAACCCGCATAAAACCTAGCGCAAAGCCATGTCAATAGATAGTTTTCCACAAAGTTATCCACAGAATATGTGGATATGTCAAAAAGGCCTTATGAAACCGATAGTTAGCGCACTTTCTCAAGGCTTACATTAAGTTCGTGGAACATTGCATACTCAAAATCGCGCTTGACACGCCACTCGATACCTTCTTTGACTATCGCTGGCCGCTTTCTGCCGTTCTGCCCGGGAATGAGGCAGAAACTGGTGTGTCTGCGGCTTTGCCCCAGATTGGACAGCTGGCGTTAGTGCCGTTTGGGCGGCAGCAGATGATGGGGCTGATCGTTGGCATCAGTGACCAGACCGACGTGCCGCCAGGCAAGCTCAAAGACGTGCTTGAGCTGCGCAGCCAGCTCACACCGCTCAGCGCGGAATGGCTGGCGCTATGCCGTTTTGCTGCCGACTATTACCAGCGACCGCTAGGCGAAGTGGCGGTACCGGCTTTGCCGCGCAATTTACGGGTTGGCAAAGGCACGACACTGGAGCGCAATTTAAAGAAGCTGGCCAAGCTTTTGCCCGCCCACGATGCCAGCCCCAACCCGGAACCGTCGCTCAATCCGGCGCAGCAAGACGCGGTAGAAGCGATTGCCGGTACGCAAAATTTTGCCGCCCATTTGCTGTATGGCGTGACCGGCAGCGGCAAGACGGAAGTCTATTTGCAGGCGGCAGCACGTATTTTGGCGCAATCACAGCAGGCCCAAGTGCTGATTCTGGTGCCGGAAATTAACCTGACACCGCAGCTGGAAAACAATCTGCGCCTGCGTTTTTCGGGGATCCACATCGCTACCTTGCACAGTGGCATGGCCGAAGGCGAGCGTCTGCAGCACTGGCTGGCGGCGCATCTGGGCCAGGCCCGCATCATCCTTGGCACCCGTTTAGCCATTCTCGCTTCGCTGCCGCATCTGAAAATGATCGTCATCGATGAAGAGCATGATCCTTCTTACAAGCAACAAGAAGGCCTGCGTTACTCGGCTCGTGATCTGGCTGTCTGGCGTGCCCATCAGCTGGGGATTCCGGTCGTACTGGGCTCGGCTACGCCTTCATTAGAGACCTGGCAACATGCCAAAATAGGGCGCTACCGCAAGCTGGAGTTGCGTGAACGCGCCGTCAAAAATGCGGTATTGCCTGTTGTTAAGCTGATTAACCTGGAACATGAAAAGCCCAAAGAAGGTTTAACGACACCACTCATCAACGCTATCCGTAAGCGTTTAGAGCGAGGTGAGCAATCACTATTATTTTTAAACCGACGTGGTTACGCACCGGTAATCGCTTGCGATGCCTGCGGCTGGATCAGCAATTGCACCCGCTGCACAGCCCATCTGGTGATGCATAAACTCGATCACCGACTGCGCTGCCATCACTGCGGATTTGAGCAACGCATCCCGCGCAATTGTCCCACTTGCGGCAATATTGATCTGCAACCGCTGGGTCGTGGCACTCAGAGAATGGAAGAGGGCTTGCAGCTTGTTTTCCCTGAGGCAAGAGTATTCCGGATTGATGCCGATTCCACGCGCCGCAAAGGCAGCGCCGAGGCCGCGTTTGATACCGTGCACCGGGGCGAGGTTGATATCTTGATCGGCACCCAGATGGTGGCAAAAGGACATGATTTTAAAAATCTCACGCTGGTCGGCGCACTCAATCCCGACAGTGCCTTATTCTCGCAAGATTACCGCGCCAGCGAACGCCTGTTCGCCCAGTTGATGCAGGTAGCCGGGCGTGCCGGGCGCGCCGCGCAAAAAGAGGGCGGTAACATCAGCGAAGTCCTGATCCAGACCCGCTATCCGGATCACCCGCTCTACCACGCGCTGATGGCGCATGATTATGATAGGTTTGCTAATGACTTACTGGAAGAGCGCCAGCAAGCCAATATGCCGCCGTTTATCTACCAGGCCTTATTACGCGCCGAAGCCAAAGAGCTGCAGACCGCGCTCGATTTTTTACATCTGGCGGCTACTTGTACCGGGCATGTCGGCATCACCATAAATGATCCTATCCCGATGACGATGACGAGGGTGGCCAATGTTGATCGGGCGCAATTATTAGTAGAATCGGTTTCGCGTCCGGCCTTGCAGGCATTTTTAAAGGAATGGATAGCGACTTTGCGCGG
>JBBQNW010000031.1:0-19256 GCA_038330335.1 Burkholderiales bacterium
GCGTTGGTAAATTCGCGTTGGTAAATTCACGCCGGTAAACCAAGGCAGTAAACCAGGGCAGTAAACCAGGGCAGATCACCTCATGCGTGGCGCTGGCTCAGGCGTGGGTTTTCTCGCTGTGCCTGGTGCCTACAAAAATTCACTGTCGTCACTGCTATCCTCAGTGTCATCCGCGCTAGCGCTATCAATATTGCTGTCCGCTGCTGCAGCGCTGCTGTCGTCAGCGAAAGAATTGGCAACTAAGCCCTGGTCATTGCCTGCCGGTGCCGCACTGGCCGCTGCTGAAGACTGGTGATTGCCGCCCATCATATGGCCCAGACCCTGAAATAAAAAAGCGCCGGCGGCAACGCCTGCTGCCGTTGCTGCCACCGTTCCCAGTATGCTGCCGGTATTGCCACCAAAAAAGGATGAACCGGCGGCGGGGGCAAGCTGAGCCGGCGGGCTGGCAAACGCCGCTGGTGGCGCCGTTGCTCGCATAGCATTCGGTGCCGCAGATAATGATGCAGAGGCCGCAGATGCAGAACTATTGCCCCAGGCGCCGCTGTTACCAAAAAAATTCGCCGGCGGTGTGCTTGTCGTTTTGCTTAATTCTTCTTGCAACTGGCTGATTTTCTGCGCCGCCGCCTGCAGCGCCTGATCTTGCATCAGCGCGCGTTGTACCAGCAAATACACGGCATCGGGCTGCTGCGCACTGGCTTTCTCTATCATCGCGGCCACTTCCGGGTCTTTGGCGATATTTTTGACATCAGTCAGTTGCTGCAAAAAAAGAGATAACAGTTGATTTTCTTGCGGGGACATGGTGTGACTCCAGAGTGAGTTATAGCGCCATATTAGGGGTAGTAAGTCGATTTTCAAGAGCCGGGCAGCTAGCTCTACCGGCAAATTTCTTATTATTGGCCACTCAGCTTGGCGATCACCTGTGTGGCAATCGCTCATCAATTTCATGTAGGTACTGCATCCACATATTAAAACCATTGCGGTAGTAAAGCGGGGTGCTGGCTGTGGCTGGTTTTAAAAAGCTTGCCAAAAAGAATGATGCAAAAAGAAAACACCATGGCATAGATGGAAGCTGATTTGTTGTTGAATTTGCTTTAAAACAGTTATGATTGCGGCAAAATTTTAATAGCAATTTTTAATATCTGTTTAGCATGTTCTTCGTCTTTTGTTGACAATGCGCTGCTAACCAGACGCTACTGAACCGAAACAGGCAAACATGAAAAAAATTCTATTGATGGCGATGAGCGCCTTGCTATTGGGCAGCGGCATGGCAACGGCGAGTAACCTTACTGATGGTGTTGGCGCGTATGAACGTGGTGACTTTGCGCAGGCATTACAGCTGTTGCGGCCGCTGACCATAGCCGGCAGGGGTGATGCCAGGGCGCAGGCCCATCTCGGTATGATGTATGAGGCTGGCCAAGGGCTAGCGCAGGATTACGCCGAAGCGCTGAAGTATTACCAACTGGCGGCCGCGCAAGGCAATGCCATTGCGCAAACCAATATTGGCCGTATGTATGAACACGGGCGCGGTATGCCGGCCGACGAGGCAGAGGCCGTGAAGTGGTACTGGCTGGCCGCGGCCCAGGGTTACCAGCGTGCGCAAACCAATCTGGGCTTGATGTATCAAAACGGCCAAACCCTGACGAAGGACAATGTCGAGGCCGTGAAATGGTATCAACTGGCTGCCGCGCAGGGCAACGCCAGAGCGCAAACTAATCTCGGTGCCATGTATGAAAACGGTCATGGTGTGACCCAGGATTATGTCGCCGCACTGAAATGGTACCGGCTGGCAGCGGCACAAAAATATGCCAAGGCGCAAGCGAGTCTGGCTGCCATGTATAACAACGGCTCAGGGGTCGGTAAAGACGATGCCAAAGCGCTGAAATGGTTTCGTCTGGCCGCGGCGCAAGGCAACGCCGGGGCACAATTTGCACTCGGCCTGAAGTTCGCCACTGGCCAGGGCGTGGCGCAAGATTATGCGCAGGCGCTGAGCTGGTACCGCCTGTCTGCGGCGCAAGGGTATGCAGCGGCGCAAATTAATCTGGGTCAGATGTACGCCAACGGGCAGGGGCTGGCGCAAGACTATGCCGAGGCGCTGAAATGGTACCGGCTGGCCGTTGCGCAAGGCTGGGCATTGGCACAGACCAATCTGGGCTACATGTATGCCAACGGTCTGGGCGTTCCCCGTGACCATGCCGAAGCGCTGAAGTGGTACCGGTTGGCGGCCGAGCAGGGCAACAATGTGGGTCAGACGAATCTGGGCGCGATGCTGGAAAATGGCCAGGGCGTGGCGCAGGATTATGCCGGCGCGCTGACCTGGTACCGGCGCGCCGCCGAACAAGGGCATGTGCTCGCCGCGAATAATCTGGGCCTGATGTATGCCAAAGGCCTGGGCGTTGCCGTGGATGATAAGCTGGCGTATATGTGGTTCAGCCTGGCGGCGATGGCGGGGCATGCCGATCCGGTGCGGCATCGCGACATCATGGCAACAAAAATGACCCCGCAACAAGTGAGCGAGGCGCAGACACTGGCACAGACTTGTCTGGCGCAGCAGCTGAAGGGCTGCAACTGAAGCTGCAACTGAAAGACAGTAAATGCAAAAAACATGGCAGCGTGGCCGGAGCGCGCTGGGCTGGTCAGGTAAACGGGGTAGTCATTAGCATTTCCTTGATCTAGATTAGCTGGGCCTTGCTGCATCGGTGGTACAAAAGGGGCTCCCCTTTTTTTACTGACCGTTTTATGTCAATGCCGAATTCTGAACACCATCTTAAGCTGACCCTCGACGACTTTTCTCTCGACTATTTTTTGCAGCATTACTGGCAGCAAAAACCTGTCGTTATCCGTCAGGGCTTTCCCCATTTTGTTGATCTCATCAGCCCCGATGAACTGGCTGGCCTGGCCTGCGAAGAGAACATAGAGTCACGCCTGGTCTACAAAAAAAATGACCAATGGCAAGCCGAAGTCGGCCCGTTTGATTCTTACGAACATCTGGGCGAACAAGACTGGACCCTCATCGTCCAGGCCGTTAACCACTGGTCGCCCGAGGTCGCCAGACTGGTTGCGCCGTTCTCGTTTATCCCCAAGTGGCGGCTTGATGATGTGATGATCAGTTACTCCACGCCGGGCGGCGGCGTCGGGCCGCATATCGATTTGTATGACGTCTTTATTTGCCAGGGTTCGGGCCGGCGCCAGTGGCGTGTCGGCGATCTGGGTAATCATCGCCAGTTTGCCGCGCATGCGGCGTTGCTGCATACCGATCCTTTCGAACCGATTATTGATGTTGAATTACTGCCCGGCGATATCTTGTATATCCCGCCCGGTTTCCCGCATGATGGTGTTTCGCTGGAAGCATCGATGAGCTTTTCGGTCGGCTTCAGAAGCAAATCAGCGCGCGATATGCTCAGCGGTCTGGCCGATTACCTGATCGATAATGAACTCGGCAGTGCACTCATTAGCGACCCGCAACGACCTGTACATCAGCATCAGGGGCAAATCAATGCCAGTGATTTTGCCCGTATCAAAGCGCAGTTGCAGGCGGTACTGGATGATGATGCCTTGATCGCCGATTTTGCCGGCAGCCTTCTGTCCCAAACCAAATGCACGCTGGATCTGCAAGTGTTGGAACAGCCTTATGACGAAGCCGAGCTGGTCGATGATCTGACGCAGCGACCTTTGCTACGCATCGGCGGCTTGCGCTGCTTTTATGTGGATGCAACGGTGGCGCAAGGGGTCTGTTATATCGACGGCGAGCGTTATGAATTCGGCGCAGAATGCCAGGGCGCAGTGCTGGCCTTGTGTGATAACGACACGCTAGACTACGCCTTGCTGGAAAACTGGCTGGCCCAGCCTGAACTACTGAGCGCCCTATGTCGTTGGGTGAATGCGGGGTTTTGGTATTTTGCAGAAGACTCTGATGAGCTTGTGGCAAGCATCGCTTGATTCATTTTCTGTCGCACACCAATTGTAGTGTTTCCAGCGGATTGAAGGTCAAACGCAAGGCCAGATTCAACATCAGCGACTAGAGAAAAGGCAGTTGCAAAGCGCAAAATCATGCGCCTTGCAAGCAAGAATCTAGCTGCTTCAGAGCGCCGTGCGTAGTGAAAACAACTCAGGGAATAGCACTACATCGAGCATCTTGCGCAGATAGCTCACGCCTGCGGTGCCGCCGGTGCCGGCTTTGAAGCCGATGATGCGTTCCACCGTGGTGACGTGGCGGAAGCGCCAGTTTCTAAAGGCGGTTTCCATGTCGACTAATTTTTCTGCCAGCTCATAAAACGCCCAATGCTGTTCGGGCGCCTGGTAGACCTTGAGCCAGGCTGCCTTGACTGATTCGTTGGCAACCACGCCTTGGCTCCAGTCTTGCTCCAGACGTGCGGCGTCGATGGCAAAACCGTCGCGTGCCAGCAGCATGATGGCTTCGTCGTAAATTGACGGTGCTTGCAAGGCGGCGCTGAGGCTGGCATGGGCTTCCGGCGTTTTTTCATGCACGCTGAGCAGAGTGGCATTTTTATTGCCCAGCAGGTATTCCAATTCGCGGTATTGGTGCGACTGAAAGCCCGATGAGTTGCCCAGGTAAGGCCGGATCGCGGTGTATTCGCTGGGCGTCATGGTGGCCAGCACATCCCAGGCGTGCACCAGCTGATCCATGATGCGGGCCACGCGTGAGAGCATCTTGAAGGCCGGCGGCAGATTGCCCAGGCGCATTTGCTGGCGTACGGCGTGCAACTCATGCAGCATCAGTTTGATCCACAGTTCGCTGGTCTGGTGCTGGATGATGAACAGCATTTCATTATGATTGGGCGAACGCGGATGCTGGGCCGAGAGTATCTGGTTTAAGCCCAGATAATCGCCGTAGCTCATGTCGTCGCTAAAATCCATTTTGGCACCGTGCCAGGACATCGGGCATTTGCCGGCGCTGCTGCTGTTGTTGTCGTTATTGTCGTTATTGTTGGTGGTCATGATGTTTGGTTCTTTTTTGATTTTTTCAGTGAATGTGCTTGTTTCAGGTGACGGCATTGCGCTCGGCGTCGGGGCTATAAGCCTGGTTGTCGAGGATGTCACGTAAGCCTTCAACCGCATCCCAGACCTCGGCAAACTGGCTATACAGCGGCGTAAAGCCAAAGCGCATGATGCCCGGTTCGCGGTAGTCGCCGATGATGCCGCGTTCTATCAGCGCCTGTATCACCGCGTAAGCATGTGGGTGCGTGAAGCTGGCCTGGCTGCCGCGCTGGGCATGGGCGCGCGGCGTTAGCAGTTGTAACGGATGGGCGGCGCAACGGCTTTCGACCAGTCGAATAAACAAGTCGGTGAGCGCCAGCGATTTTTGCCGGATAGCGCTCATGCTAGTGCGGGCAAAAACCTGCAAGCCGCATTCGACCATCGCCAGCGAGACCATCGGTTGGGTGCCGCAGAGTGCCCGGCGTATGCCAGGGGTGGCGGTAAACGAGGGCTGCATGGCAAACGGGGCGGCATGGCCCCACCAGCCGGTCAGCGGGTGGGTAAATGCCGCCTGATGCCGCTGCGGCACCCAGATAAACGCCGGTGCACCGGGGCCGCCGTTGAGATATTTATAGGTGCAGCCGACCGCAAAATCGGCATCCGCCAGATTCAATTCTACCGGCACCGCGCCGGCCGAATGCGCCAGATCCCACAGAATCAGTGCGCCTTGCTGATGTGCCAGCGCAGTGACGGCAGCCATGTCGTGCAAATAGCCGCTGCGATAATTGACATGGGTCAGCATGACCAGGGCGGTGTCGGCATTGATGGCGCTGCTCAGTTGTTCCGGGCTGTCGATGAGGTGCAGGCGATACCCTTGGTCTAGCCAGCGGGTCAGGCCTTCTGCCATGTAAATATCGGTGGGGAAGTTACTGCGCTCGGTGACGATGACTTTGCGCTGCGCGGTGGCTGGTTGGCTCGCTTGCAAATGCAAAGCGGCGGCTAGCGCCTTGAATAAATTGATCGAGGTCGAGTCCGTGACCACCACTTCACCGGCTTGCGCACCGATCAGCGGCGCCACTAAATTACCCAGGCGTGAAGGCAGATCAAACCAGCCGGCCTTGTTCCAGCTTTTGATCAGGTCGGCGCCCCATTCTTCTTGTATCACTTGCTGCGCGCGCGCTAGCGCCGCTTTCGGCATGGCGCCAAGTGAATTGCCGTCGAGATAGATGACGCCTTGCGGCAGTGAAAATTCATAGCGTAACGGCGCCAGCGTATCTTGTTGATCCAGTTGCAGGCAATGGTCGCGGGTAAGTTGGTTCATCAGAGCTCTTTAGGGTAACGGCGGGTCAGTGGATAAAGGATTTACAGGGAACGCAGAATAGCCCGCACCGGGCTGGCATCCAGGCCGGCCAGCTTGAGTGGCAGGGCGATCAGCTCATAGTCGCCAGCGTCGATGTCATCGAGGACGATGCCTTCTAAAATGGCCATTTGGTGCCGTTTGACGCGCAGGTGGCTGTCCAGCGTTGTAGACTCTTGCGGATCGAGCGATGGGCTGTCGATGCCGATCAGCTGCACCCCATGCTGCGCCAGTAAATCGATGGTGGCCGGGTGAATACTGGGGAAATTCTCATCCCAGCGCATCTGCGGTGCGCTCTGGTAAGTGCGCAATAACACGCGCGCCGGTACGTTTGCCAGAAACGCGGCAATGTGCTGCGGCTCGACCTGGCGCAGGCCGATACAGTCAATCACGCGGCAGCGGCCGATATAGGTTTGCAAATCCACCTGGTCGATGGCCTTGCCCTGTGCATCGTAATGCGAAGGGGCGTCGCAATGGGCACCGGTGTGGGTCGACATGGTGATCTTGCTGACTTTGACCGGACAGCCGTCGGCAATTTGCCAGGTGGTCTCGGCCGAGTAGGCGCTGTCGCCGGGCCAGACCGGGATGCCGCTGGCGATGGCGGGCGAGATATCCCATAAACGCGGTTTACTATGGTGCATGTGCACAACTCCAAGTTAAGAGGGTGAAGCTATGAAGAGTATTTTATGCGGAAATGCATGATTTTATCTTGCAAAATAGGATAGAATATTCGTGAGATTTAGAATATATTTCGATTTATTACTCAAATACTGGTGAAAAATTCGATATGCAATTAGATCCGATAGACTTAAAAATTTTACAACACCTGCAAGACGATGGACGCATGAGTAACCAGGAGCTGGCCGAGAAGGTGTTTTTGTCGCCGTCGTCCTGTTTGCGCCGCGTGCGCCTGCTGGAAGAGAGCGGCGTCATCAGTCACTATAGTGCGGTATTGGATACCACGGTGCTGGGGCTGGAAGTGGATGCGTTTGTGCAGGTCACGATGCGGCGCGATGTCGAACAATGGCATGAAAATTTTTCCCTGGCGCTACAGAGCTGGCCCGAAGTAGTCGGTTCTTACATTATCACCGGTGACGCCAATTATTTGCTGCGCGTCAGGGCGCGCAACCTGAAACACTACTCGGCTTTTGTGCTGGAACGTTTGTATAAAACCACCGGCGTGCTCGATATTCGCTCGAATATCGTGCTGCAAACCCTGAAGGACAGCAGCACGATTGCACCGGCTTTGCTGATTGCCGAGCAGCGGTAACAGTCAGGCCGGAGTGCGCGTGTCTTTGACAGTCAGTTCTAGCCAGTAAGGCGGGGGCGAAGTTTTCTGCTCGCCGCTAGCCATCATGTTTGATGTTGTCTTCCCAGTCGGTCCAGTCGATTTGGCAGGCTTTCAGATAGCTGCTGACGGCGCCGCCGATAGTCGGGAAAAAGCGCGCTTCACCAAAGCGGCTAAACAGGCCGAAGCGTTTGAGTGTATCTTTGACCGGGTCCTTCATTTCGGCAAAGCAGAATTTTATTTCGGCTGCGTGCAAAAAATCTTCCAGTTCGGCCAGCATATCGGCCGCCGTGACGTCAACATTGGTGACCGGTTCGGCGCCGACGACCAGCCAGCGCACCGGCAGCGGCGACGCGACCACCGCATCGAGCGCGCGCTGCTGGAATAATTCGGCATTGGCAAAAAACAACGGCGCATCCCAGCGAAACAGTACCAGCCCCGGCACGATACGGGCATCAGGATAGCGCGCAATATCATGGTAACCCTTGACCCCGTCGACTCGCCCCAGCACCGCAGAATGGGGGCGCCAGCCATCCCACAGAAACTCGATGATCGCAATCACAATCGCCAGGCCGATGCCCGGAATGACACCGAGTATCGCTACGCCCATCAGACAGACTATCGACAGCCAGAACTCCCATTGCTGGATGCGGTAAATGCGGCGTAGCTCGCTGACTTCAATTAAGCTCAATGCCGAGGCGATCACCACCGCGGCCAACGCACTCGTAGGTAAGTTATTCATTAAGTTCGGTGCGGCCAGCAGCAGCAGCGCCACCATCAGCGCGCCGATGATGCCGGCCAGCTGGGTTTTGGCGCCGGCGGTTTCGGCCACCGGGGTACGGGTGGCACTGGCGCTGATAGGGAAACCCTGAAACAAACCGGCCGCCAGGTTGGCAATGCCCAGGCCCAGCATCTCCTGGTTAGGGTTCACAAAAGTGCCGGAACGCGCTGCGTAAGTGCGTGACAGCACGCTGGTGTCGGCAAAAGATATCAGAGCCACTGCGCACCCGCCGAGTAAAACCTGGGCGAGATCGCCGGCACTGATTAGTGGGAAAACAAAGTGAGGCAAACCCTGTGGCAGCGCACCCAATACCGCCACACCGGCATGGTTGCCACCTGCTGCCGCCAGATCAAACATGCTGACGGTAATGGTTGCGCCGACCACCGCAATCAAAATACCAGGCAGCCGTTTGCTACGCTTTAATAAAAGAATGGTGGCAAGAGTGGCACTACCGAGCGCGAAAGAGATCCAGTTGATTTTGCCGTCCCGCAGCGCTGCGGCGAAGGCCGCAATTTTTTGCCAAAGACCGTTGGCTTCGACTGAAAAGCCAAACAAGCCGGGCAGCTGACTAATCAGGACCGTCAGAGCGATGCCGTTCATGTAGCCATAACGGATAGGTTTGGACAGCAACTCGGTCACGAAGCCGAGACGGGCGATACCGGCGAAGATACAGACCCCGCCCGAGACCAGCGCCATCATTGCGGCCAATGCCATGGCGCGCTGCGGGTCACCGGCGGACAGTGGCAATACGACCGCCAGTATCAGTGCTGCCAGTGAGGAATCCGGCCCCAGTACCAACACCCGGCTGGGGCCAAACAAGGCATACGCCAGTAACCCGGCTATGGTCGCATACAGCCCGGTAATGCTGGGTAAGCCCGACGCTACAGCATAGGCAATGCCGACCGGGACCAGCACCGTAGTGAGCACCAGGCCCGCTGCCAGGTCGTGACCAAGCCAGGCGATCTGGTACTGACGTAAGGTTTGCAAGCCCGGCAGCCAGCGCATCCAGCCGCGCTGATGTGCCGAGATGGACGGGCGCGTAATCCGGCCAGGTTCCGGCGCAGCGGGGGCGGGAGCCGACTCACTCATGCGTTTTGAACATTTTGAAAAGTGTTTTTCATGCGGCTTTTTTCTCCGGTCAGGCACCTAGCCACGGCAAGGCCGCGCTGCACCAGCCGCCCACCGTTTTGCGGTGGGCATGCGCGTCTTTATCGCCTTCAAACCCTTGTAAAATATCGTAGCATTGGGTGTAACCGTGTTCGGTCGCTAGTTTGGCTGCATGCCGTGAGCGTACACCAGAGCGGCATAAAAACAGCATCACAGCATGCTGGTCCGGCACTGCCGACGCCAGTTGGGCCATGAAATCGGGATTTGGCGTGCCAGCCGGATACAGGCTCCATTGCACCGCCTGATGTTGCGCCGCTGGCAAATCAACCCGGCCAACCCAGTCGCGTTCTGCATTGGTCCGCACATCGACCAGAACAATCGCCGGGTCCGCTTGCAGCAACGCCCATGCATCTTCCGGACTGACAGCACCGGCATACGGCAAGCTCTGGTTGATGCCGAGTTGGTGGGCGGAATCGAGCAGGTCAGAATTGTTCATGGCGGATTACCTTAAAAAAAAGATGTCTGTGGCGGGAAGCAAACCGGATATTCGCATATTTGCAGCGTCTTCGTATGTACGTACCTTTACAGCATTTTTGACGTATTTTTGACGAATCTTTGACGTATTTTTGACGTATTTTTGCCGGTTTCATTTGTCGAATAAATAATCATACCGAGTTCCTTAATCGCTTTGCAATTTTTTTGCGTGAACGAATGCGCTGCTTGGCGCTATGGGTGCTGTGATCTTCAAGGCGAAGACTGTCGTGTATGTCGTGCGTCTAAAAAACAGGCGAGCCAGATTCCCAGGATCAAATAATCCAGGGAATGTTATTTATTCTTTATTTATTCTGCATCCATTCTTCAATGCACCAAAACAAAGCATAATTCACATGAGAAATAACAATGCACTTAATTTGTGCAAATAAAATATTTTGCTTTATTTTGGTGCAATTAGTGTGCGTGTTATTTTGATGTGGATCAATTCATCCGCTGAAAAAATCGCCGCAAAAACAAAGATTTAGCTTTCTCTGCCGTGACGGATTTTTTGGGTTGAAGATGGCATGGATTCTGCTATCATCCTGCATTGAGTTCTGCTGTCAGCTGGCATCAGCATGTGTCAGAAAAATATGCGGTTAGCCAAATTGACATGCCGCTAAGCAGACGGCTCAGCATTTTCGAATTTATTTTTAGATCTATTTGAGGAGTTTTACATGGCAATGACAGCCGCAGAAGTCTTGAAAATGGCGAAAGACAACGAAGTTAAATTCGTTGATTTCCGCTTTTCTGATACACGAGGCAAAGAACAGCACGTGACAGTGCCAGTTTCCCATTTCGATATGGATAAATTCGAATCTGGCCACGCCTTCGACGGCTCGTCCATCGCTGGTTGGAAAGGGATTGAAGCATCCGACATGATTTTGATGCCGGATCCAAATACCGCCAATATCGATCCGTTCATGGAAGAAACGACATTGTTCATGCAGTGTGACGTGATTGAACCGTCAGACGGCAAGGGCTATGACCGTGATCCACGTTCTATCGCTCGCCGCGCAGAAGCCTATTTGAAATCCTCGGGCATCGGCGACACCGCTTATTTCGGTCCTGAGCCAGAATTTTTCATTTTTGACAGCGTTCGCTGGAAAATTGATATGTCCGGCTGTTTCGTCAAAATTGGTTCAGACGAAGCCTCATGGAGCACAGGTAAAGACATCGAAGGCGGCAATACTGGCCATCGTCCAACGGTCAAAGGCGGTTACTTCCCAGTGCCACCGGTCGACAGTTTCCAGGATATGCGTTCGGAAATGTGCTTGATTCTGGAATCCTTAGGGATTCCGGTTGAAGTGCATCACCACGAAGTTGCCGGCGCCGGTCAAAATGAAATCGGTACCCGTTTCTCTACTCTGGTAGAGCGCGCTGACTGGACTCAGAACCTCAAGTATGTCGTCTGGAACGTCGCACACACCTACGGCAAAACAGCGACTTTCATGCCTAAGCCTATCGTTGGTGACAACGGTTCTGGTATGCATGTGCATCAGTCGATCTGGAAAGACGGTAAAAATCTGTTTGCCGGTGACGGCTATGCTGGTTTGTCTGATTTCGCCCTGTACTACATCGGCGGTATCATCAAGCACGCTAAGGCATTGAATGCGATTACTAACCCGGGTACTAACTCTTACAAGCGTTTGGTTCCAGGTTACGAAGCACCGGTTAAATTAGCTTACTCGGCTAAAAACCGTTCAGCTTCTATCCGTATTCCTTATGTTGCTAACCCTAAAGGTCGCCGCGTTGAAGCGCGTTTCCCGGATCCTCTGGCGAACCCGTACCTGTGCTTCTCTGCATTGATGATGGCTGGTCTGGACGGCGTTCAGAACAAGATTCACCCGGGTGAAGCAGCATCGAAAGATCTGTACCATTTGCCACCGGAAGAAGATGCATTGATTCCTACCGTTTGCGCATCTCTGGAAGAGGCGTTGGATTCGCTGAATAAAGACCGTGAGTTCCTCACTCGTGGTGGCGTATTTAGCGACAGCATGATCGATGCTTACATCGAACTGAAAATGCAAGACGTGCAGCGTATGCGTATGACTACGCATCCAGCTGAGTTCGACATGTATTATTCTTTGTAATTGTTCTTTGTAATTACTCTTTGTAATTATTCTGTAATTGTAGAATAGTCGTTAAAAAGCGGGGGCAACCCCGCTTTTTTTTCGTCTCTGAAGATATGTGCGTAAGAACCGGAATGCTAGCAACTGCGCCGGCTAATTGTGCAATCTTCTTCCTTGGCATACACTTAGCCTGTTAGTGACAAATGAATTTACTATGAATCAACTATTCAGCGGCTTACTTCTGTTCTCTCTTCTGCTTCCCTATGCGCACGCACAATCGGATGTGTACTTGTGTGTAGACGAAAATGGTAAAAAGGAATACAAAAATACCGGCGCCACGCGGGGCTGTAAAAAAGTAGAGCTAGAGGGGATTAATGTGATCCCGGCTCCCGTTCTTCCTACTGCAAAGAAGGCGCCTGCCAGCGCTGCATCGACGCCTGCGAATTTTCCTAAGGTGGATGACAGCATGCAAAAATCCCGTGATTCAGACCGGAAGCAAATTCTGTTAGATGAACTAAAGACGGAAGAGCAAAAATTAGGCAATCTGAAAAAAGAGTACAACAACGGCGAGCCTGAGCGTCGCGGCGATGAAAGAAATTTCGCCAAATATCAGGACCGCACCGCAATGATGAAAGAGGATATCGGTCGCACCGAAAAAAACGTCGAAGCACTAAAAAGGGAAATTGCTCATTTGAAGTAATGGCAAGCCGAAGCTAACTCCGCCGCCAAACCGATATGCACGGGTGCTCCTGAACGAATAATCATCGGAATCCGGCCTTAGTTTAATTTCAGGCATGATGCTTGCGTAGTAAGGTCGCTATATGCGGCCTTTTTTCTATTGATCACTTTGAAAACACCACTTACCTCTCTCGCTGGTCTGGATTTACTGACATCCGCAGTTGTCGTCCTCGATGCCGATGGCTGCATCATGTATGCCAATGTGGCGGCCGAAAGCTTATTAGGGAGTTCAGTCAAGTCCCTGACACATCAAAAGCTGACGGATTTGTTTATGAACGGAGATGAGTTACTGGAGGTTTTTCATCAGGCCGTGGCGCATCAGTTCGCCGATAAACGCCAGGATTTGACCTTGGAGCGCAGTGGGCGCGATGCTCTGCATGTGCATAGTATCGTTACCGCCCTGGATAATCCGGATACGCCGGTGCTCATCGAGTTGCGCGAGAACGTGCAACAGCTCAAGCTGGACCGCGAAGAGCGCATGCTGGATCAAAGCAAGGCAAACAAAGAACTGATACGTAATTTAGCCCATGAAATCAAGAATCCACTAGGCGGAATTCGCGGTGCTGCACAATTGCTAGAGCTAGAGTTGCCTGAGCGCCATCTGAAAGAGTTGCGCGAGTACACACAGGTGATTATCAAGGAGGCCGATCGACTGCAAACCTTGGTGGACCGTTTGCTGGCGCCGCACCGGCGTCCCCATATTGTCGGCGACGTGAATATTCATGAAGTGTGTGAGCGGGTGCGCAGTCTGATTGTGGCCGAGTTTCCTCAGGGTTTGTCGATCAAACGAGATTATGATTTGTCGATTCCTGAATTCAGGGGCGACAAGGAACAATTGATTCAGACGGTACTCAATATTGCCCACAATGCCGCTCTGGCCTTAAACGAACAGATCAAACAGGGTAACGCCGAACTCATCTTCAAGACCAGAGTGGTGCGACAAATCACTCTGGCCAAAGTACGTTACAGGCTGGCATTAGACTTGCATATCATTGATAACGGTCCCGGTATCCCGCCAGAAATTCGCAATCGTATTTTTTATCCCCTGGTCTCGGGACGAGACGGCGGTAGCGGTTTGGGCTTGACGTTGGCACAAACTTTCGTAGAGCAGCACTCCGGTGTGATCGAATGTGAGAGCCGGCCAGGGTGTACCGATTTTAGGATTCTGATCCCGCTTCCTTAAGCATGGAAAGCAGGAAGGCGCGCAACATCAAAAGTGTTGCGAACATTGATAGACTTAATAATTACCGACACGGAATACAAAAAAGAATTATGAAACCGATCTGGATAGTGGACGACGACGATTCAATTCGTTGGGTGCTGGAAAAAGCGCTGGCACGTGAAAATCTTACAACGAGAAGCTTTAGTAATGCGCGTGATGCGATGCTCGCGTTGCAAACAGATATGCCGCAAGTGCTGGTGTCGGATATCCGTATGCACGGCGCATCCGGCCTGGAGTTGCTGCAGACTGTGAAGGCCAAGTATCCTGGTTTGCCGGTCATTATCATGACTGCATTTTCAGATCTTGATTCGGCTGTCGCGGCGTTTCAGGGTGGCGCATTTGAGTATCTGGCCAAGCCGTTTGATCTGACTAAGGCGGTCGAGCTGATCCGGCGCGCCATGGACGAAAGTCTGCGCGAAGCAAGTGTCGAGCAGAGTATTTCCGAGACCCCGGAAATACTCGGCCAGGCGCCGGCGATGCAAGATGTTTTCCGGGCGATCGGGCGTTTGTCGCAATCGAATGTCACGGTACTGATCACCGGCGAGTCCGGTAGCGGTAAAGAATTAGTGGCACGTGCACTGCATAAACATAGCCCGCGTTCAGCTCAGCCGTTTATTGCATTGAACACGGCGGCGATTCCCAAAGATTTGCTGGAGTCAGAATTATTTGGTCACGAACGTGGCGCGTTTACCGGTGCGCAGGCGACCAGGCGAGGTCGTTTTGAACAAGCCGAAGGGGGAACGCTGTTTCTCGATGAAATCGGTGATATGCCATCGGAATTGCAAACCCGCCTGCTGCGCGTTTTATCTGATGGACATTTTTACCGGGTAGGCGGGCATCAGCCCATGAAGGCCAATGTGCGGGTGATTGCCGCTACGCACCAAAATCTGGAAGCCCGTGTAAAAGATGGCTTGTTTCGGGAAGATTTATACCATCGCCTAAATGTGATTCGCCTGCGTCTGCCGAGCTTGCGTGAGCGTCGTGAGGATATCCCCTTGCTCACCAAATTTTTTCTTGCACAAAGCGCCAAACAGTTAGGGGTGGACGTCAAACGCATGTCAGAACCGGCCTTGAACTTTTTATCCGGTCTGGAGTTTCCCGGTAACGTCAGGCAACTGGAAAATCTGTGTAACTGGATCACGGTGATGGCTCCCGGCCAAACGGTAGAAATTTTCGATTTGCCGCAAGACCTGATGCAGGTGCCTGGCCATACCGATTCTGAACTCGCCAATGGCGCTGCATTGATCACGTCTTCTACTACCATGGCACGCGAATCGGGCGCCGTAACTCATGCGGCTAGCGCGGAACTTTCCTTGCCCGCAGCGGTGGCTATGCCGACATTGAACCCTACCAATAGCGATAACTGGATGACGCTGCTCGATGCGGCAGCCGCTGCGATGTTGGCGCAAGGGCAGTCTGAAGTTATTGATAAATTGGGCCGGAGTTTTGAGTCAGTTGTCATCAAAGCCGCCTTGAGGCATACCCACGGTCGTAAAAACGATGCCGCTATCCGGCTCGGTATTGGCCGAAATACCATCACCAGAAAAATTCAGGAATTGGGTATTGACGGGGTGAAGGACGATTAGTGGCGAGTAGTGGCGATTAGGGACATCCTCCAGGAGGATGTCCCGTTGCCGCCTTTTCTTATTTGAAAATTTGGGTATTTGATTGGTATCTGGATTGGAATCTGGATCGGTATCTGGATTGGTATCTGACCAGCTTTTTTGTAAAGATGAATTCCCCATGCTGAGCATACGCGACGCCAATCCCGATGATGCCGCTGGCATTTCCCACATCTACAATCATTACGTCACCACCACGATTTCATTTGAGGAAATAGCGCTCACAGCAAGCGAGATGTCACAGCGTATTGTTGATGGCACCGAAAAATTCCCCTGGCTGGTCATCGTTCATGACGGGGTGGTTGATGGTTTCGCATATGCAAGCCCGTGGCGGGTTCGAAGCGCATATCGTTTTTCGGTTGAGGTCAGCGTCTATCTCGCACCATCCGCAATCGGCAGGGGTTTAGGCGCTCAGTTGTATGAAAATTTATTAGATCGTTTGTGCAAGCTTGGGGTGCACGTCGTTATCGCAGGCATTGCATTACCGAACGAATTGAGCATTCATTTGCACGAAAAGATGGGTTTTCGCAAGCTTGCCCATTTCGAACAGGTGGGGTTTAAAAACGGCCAATGGATTGATGTCGGTTATTGGCAGAAATTCTTATAGATCATGACTACTTACAAATTTCTCTACGGGTGATTTTTTTCGTGGCGGATTCAAGTCTGAAGTGCAACTCTGTGTTGTTGCAAGTGTAGTTGACTCATGAGTACGTCATGTGGAGTTTTGTAATTGAGGTATTTTCAAGGTCGATGATTAAGGCTGTTCAATGCGTGTTTGATGTCGTCAGATGCGATCAGTCAGATGGTGGCGCACGCCGGCATGCCAGCAGACATGCCAGACCAATCCTGAAAATCGGTAAAATAGCAGGCTCGCTCGATTTCCGGCGTCTGAGTCTCGAACCTACTTCGTTCGCTTATAATTTTTCTGATGTCGGTGTAGAACTGGCCAAGCGCTGGCGCTTCCCTGATAATTTCGCCACAGTGATTACGTTTTTCTCCGACCCTTAGGCGGAAAAGCCATTTGATCCGATGTCAGCAGCAGTTCATATTGGGGCATGGCGTGCGAGTGCCGAGGAAAATAAATATTCAGAACAGGAAGCGGTCGCAACTTTCCCTCAAGAACTCGCTACTCAATTACTTATTGAGCCTGAGGTAATCTTATCCGAAATGCCGCCGTTGCCTGAGTTGGCAGCGGGTTTAGAAGACTTATTAAATTAATTTTTATGGTCTCCGGGATGTCAGTGCATGTTAAGCAGCGTTGACATCGCGGGATAAATTATTTGTTTGCTGGCTGATGGCGTCTGATTATTTCCCTGTATTTATGCTCAGCGCTACTGCCTCAGCGACCTTAATTCCATCAATCGCTGCCGATAAAATACCTCCTGCATAGCCGGCGCCTTCTCCGGCAGGATACAAACCTCGCGTATTGATGCTTTGAAGATTGTCGTCGTTGCGCTTAATACGTATTGGTGATGAGGTTCTGGTTTCTACGCCAGTGATTACCGCATCTTTCATGGCAAAGCCTTTAATCTGCTTGTCGAACTCCGGCAAAGCTTCCCTTAATGCATCGATCGCATAGCCGGGCAGCGCTTCAGCTAAATTGCACAGGGTAATGCCGGGTTGATAGGACGGGACAACACTGCCAATTTCTGTCGACGCTTTGTCGGCCAGAAAATCCCCGACCAGCTGCCCGGGGGCATTGTAATTAGCACCGCCCAATTCGTAGGCGAGGGACTCAAGTTTTCGTTGAAAGTCAATCCCGGCCAAAGGATGCTCTGGATAGTCTGCCGGGGTAATTCCGACAACAATAGCGCTGTTTGCATTACGTTCGTTGCGCGAATATTGACTCATTCCATTGGTAACCACCCGGCCAGGTTCGGAAGTCGCGGCAACGACTGTGCCGCCCGGACACATGCAAAAGCTATACACCGACCGGCCATTTTTGGCGTGATGGACTAATTTGTAGTCAGCAGAACCGAGTATCTTATTGCCAGCATTCGGGCCGAAGCGAGCCTTGTCGATGATGGACTGAGGATGCTCTATTCTGAATCCAATAGAAAAAGGCTTGGCTTCGACGTAAATTCCTCTTTGATGTACCAGTTCAAAGGTATCCCGGGCACTGTGTCCGATCGCCAGAATGACATGATCGGCAGGAAGATAATCAGCATCGTTAATGGTCAGACCGTGCATGCGTCCATCGCGAATATCAATATCCGTTACTTTTTGCTGAAACCTGATTTCACCGCCTAGCGCTTCAATCTGCGTTCGCATCTCTTCTATCATCTTGACCAGGCGGAAGGTGCCAATGTGCGGCTTGCTGACATACATAATTTCTTCCGGCGCCCCTGCCTTGACGAATTCCGTTAATACCTTGCGGCCGTAGTGCTTCGGGTCTTTGATCTGACTCCATAGTTTCCCGTCAGAGAATGTGCCTGCGCCGCCTTCCCCAAACTGCACATTCGATTCCGGTTGTAACTCGCGCTTACGCCATAAGCCCCAGGTATCTTTGGTTCTTTCCCTTACGGCTTTGCCGCGCTCCAGAATAATTGGCCTAAAACCCATCTGTGCCAAAATCAGTGCGGCAAACAAGCCGCATGGACCAAATCCTATAACGACCGGACGTTGATGGTCGTCTTTGTTTGCATGTGTGACAAAACGATAGCTGCTGTCTGGCGTTAGGCCAATATTTGGCGTCCCATTAAAACGCAATAACATTTGGGCATCATCACTTGTTTCTACGTCTAGCGTATAAATTAAGACGATGGCGGACTTTTTTCTGGCGTCATAACTGCGTTTAAATATAGAAAAACTGCGTAATTGAGATTCTGAGATCGCCAGTTTTTGTAAAATCGCTGTTTTAATTGCAGACTCTGGATGGTCTAGCGGGAGTTGTATATCGGTTAAACGTAGCATGATGATCAGCACTTAAAGAAACAGAGGGCGTATTTGCCGCCGCATAAACTGGCAAATAAAACCGCTATTTTAACTGCTGCAGGAGCTTGCGCCTGAATCACTTACAGAGAAATCGCAGAGTCATACTTGATTTCGTTAGTTCGTGTAAGCGTTGATGAGTGACGCTTTCGGGATAGGCAATGTAATTCTTGTGCAATTTAATAGTAGCGAGGGTGTTTTGCGAGCTAAATCCGTTTAGTCAGCAAACGTTATTCATACAAACAATACAAACAAATCCCTTGCCAAAGCCAGCCCCGGTTTGCTATAGTTCGCCTCCCGCTGAAACGAGCGGGAAGAAGTAGAAACAGGAAAGAAGCGGTGCGACACCACACCCGCCATCCCCCGGTAGCGAGCAAAAAGAAACAGCTCACTACGCAGCAAACAAGGGGCTTGACGAGTAAGAAGAAATGCCGCATAATCCCATCTCTCTGCTGCTGACAAACACAACGCTTTGTCGCAAAACAAGCAAGACGCAGAGAAAGCCATCCGGTCGGTGCAAATCGATCAGCGAGCTGCAACACAGAATACGATCTTTAACAATTAACAGTCAATAAATGTGGGCACTTGATAGCAAGCGCAGCCAGCTTACCTCGGTAAGCTGGTCAAACTTAAAAAATATCAAATGTTCGCAAAAGTAATTGAAGTAGAAAT
>JBBQNW010000032.1:0-19086 GCA_038330335.1 Burkholderiales bacterium
CCGCTCGATGCCGCCGTTATTGGCTTTGGCGACGTATTCAGGCATCCAGTTCGGCCCCAGAATATGCTTTGCCATTTCAATCACAATATAGTCTGCCGTTGTATCTGAATCATCATCATACCGGGATAAGCCCTGGAAGCAAGATGGACACGATGTCAGAATTTTCACGTCGCCGGTGAAGCCATCTTCGCGCAATTTATCCGCGCCTTTTTTCATCTCTTCTTCTTTGCGGAAACGCACCTGGGTTGAGATGTCAGGGCGAGTCACTGCCAGCGTGCCGGATTCACCGCAGCAACGTTCGTTTTTCTCAATTTTGACGTTATCGACGGTGGTGATCAGCGCATTGATGGTCTTGCCTGATTCTTGCAACTTCATCGGATTATGGCAAGGCTCGTGATACATGTAACGCGTCCCGACCACCCCTTCCAGCTTGACGTTCTTTTCCATCAGATATTCGTGAATATCAATAATCCGGCAGCCCGGGAAAATTTTATCAAACTGGTAAGTTGCCAATTGATCATAACACGTACCACAAGACACAATCACGGTCTTGATATCGAGATAATTGAGCGTGTTTGCCATGCGATGGAATAACACACGGTTATCCGTCATCATCTTTTCAGCTTTATCAAACTGTCCATTCCCGCGCTGCGGATAACCGCAGCACAGGTAGCCCGGTGGCAGCACAGTTTGTACGCCGACCTGCCACAGCATGGCCTGAGTAGCCAGACCAACTTGTGAAAACAGCCGCTCGGAGCCGCAACCCGGGAAATAGAACACCGCTTCGGTGTCGGCCGTCGTGGTCTGCGGATCACGAATGATAGGGACGATTTTATCGTCTTCAATATCGAGCAAGGCGCGTGCGGTCTTTTTCGGTAAATTACCCGGCATCTTCTTGTTAATGAAGTGAATCACCTGCGACTTGACCGGAGCTTTACCGACGGTTGCCGGCGGTGTCTTAGTCTGTTTTTTGGCGAACTTCTTCAACAAATCATGACCAAGGCGTTGCGCTTTATAACCCCAGCCTATCATCACCTGACGGGTGGCATTAATGGTCGCCGGATCCGTAGCATTGAGGAAAAACATTGAAGCAGCGGTGCCAGGGTTAAATTTCTTTTGCCCCATTTTGCGCAACAAATTGCGCATATTCATCGACACATCACCGAAATCGATATCAACCGGGCAAGGGTTCAGGCATTTATGGCAGATAGTGCAATGGTCGGCCACATCAGAAAATTCATCCCAATGTTTAATCGAAATGCCGCGCCGCGTCTGCTCTTCGTACAAAAAGGCTTCCACCAGTAAAGACGTTGCCAGAATTTTATTGCGCGGCGAATACAGCAGATTGGCCCGCGGCACATGGGTGGAACAGACCGGTTTACACTTACCGCAACGCAGGCAATCCTTGATACTGTTGGCAATCGCCCCGATATCGCTTTGCTGCATAATCAGCGACTCGTGACCCATCAGGCCAAACGAAGGGGTGTAAGCATTGCGCAGATCGGCAGCGAAGCCCGGCAAGTTCAGCAGTTTCCCTTTGTTAAAACGCCCTTCAGGATCGATGCGCAATTTATAGTCGCGGAAATCCTTGATTTCATCTTCGGTTAAAAATTCCAGCTTGGTGATACCGATACCATGCTCACCAGAAATCACGCCATTAAGTGAACGTGCCAGCGCCATGATGCGTGCTACGGCGTGATGCGCCACTTGCAACATAGCATAGTCATCGGAATTAACTGGCAGATTGGTGTGCACGTTACCGTCACCGGCGTGCATGTGCAACGCCACAAAAACCCGGCTGCGCAGCACTTTTTTATGCCTGGCCGTACATTCATCCAAAATCAGCTTGAAGGCGGCGCCATTAAATATTTGCCGCAATAATGCCCGTACTTCCGTCTTCCAGGAGACCCGCACCGTTCTGTCCTGCACGATAGAAAACACGGTCGCATCGGCTTGCTGACGCAGTCTTTCGTCGAAGACAAATTCTAGTTTATCCAGACCCAATGCAAGCATTTCTGCTTTGGCGACGGCCAGCGGTCGGTCCAGATTACTCAGCAAATAGTTCCAGCGTGCTTCCGTTGCCAGCAGCAAATTTTCGGCCTGATTGACACGGTCTTCCAGCAATTCTGCGGCCGGGATATCGTCACCGTCGGCATCTTCGCTTTTACCCAGTGGCAGATTACCTTTGGCAAAAAACGCTTTCAGTTCTTCTAATAAAGCCAGTTTATTTTGTATCGACAATTCAATATTAATGCGCTCGATACCATCCGTATATTCGCCCATGCGATCGAGCGGAATCACCACGTCTTCATTGATTTTAAAGGCATTGGTGTGCTTGGAAATGGCCGCAGTTTTGGCTCTGTCGAGCCAGAATTTTTTACGCGCCTCGGGGCTGACGGCGACAAAGCCTTCGCCGACACGGGTATTGGCGATCCGGATCACTTCCGAGGCCGCTTGCGCTACCGCGTTTTCATCATCGCCCACGATGTCGCCAAACAAGGCCATCTTCGGCAACACGCCGCGCTTAGATTTGGTGGCATAGCCGACCGCGCGCAGATAGCGCTCATCGAGATGCTCCAGACCGGCTAAAATCGCGCCGCCTTTTTTGGTCTCGCTGTCGAGGTAATCTTTGATCTCGACGATGCTCGGGATCGCGTCGCGCGCCTGACCGAAAAACTCCAGACAAACGGTACGGGTAAATTTTGGCATCTTGTGCAAGATCCAGCGTGCTGACGTAATCAGGCCATCGCAACCTTCTTTTTGCACACCAGGCAAACCCGCCAGGAATTTATCGGTAACGTCTTTGCCCAGACCTTCTTTGCGGAAGGTGCGGCCAGGAATATCTAATTGCTCGGTCTTAAATGCTTTGTTTTCGCCCGGATGCGTCCATTCGAGTTTAAATTTTGCCACCGCAACATCATGGATTTTGCCCAGATTGTGTTCCAGTCGCGTGACTTCCAGCCAGTCGCCATTCGGGTCAACCATCTTCCATGAAGCCAGATTGTCGAGTGCCGTACCCCACAACACGGCTTTTTTACCGCCGGCATTCATGGCAACGTTACCACCAACGCAAGACGCTTCGGCCGAGGTCGGATCGACCGCAAACACGAAGCCAGCCTTATCTGCGGCATCCGACACGCGTTTGGTCACGACCCCGGCACCCGAATAAATGGTGGCGTATTCACGCTCAACCCCGGGTAACATGGTCATTTCAACCGCGCCCAACTGTTCTAATTTTTCGGTGTTAATAACTGCCGAAAAAGGTGTCAATGGAATCGCCCCGCCGGTGTAACCGGTGCCGCCGCCTCGCGGAATGATGGTCAGGCCGAGCGTGATACAGCTTTTCACCAAGCCGGCCATTTCATCTTCGGTATCGGGGGTGAGTACCACAAACGGATATTCCACGCGCCAGTCGGTGGCGTCGGTCACATGCGAGACGCGGCTCAGACCGTCAAATTTTATATTGTCTTTAGCGGTGTACTTGGCCAGCAACTTACTGGCTTTTTTGCGCAGATCATAGGTGTCACGAAACTCTTGCGAGAAATCGGCGACCGCTTTCCGTGCTGCCTGCACCAAAATTTCAACGCTATTGCTGCGCTCGGTGTCCGCATCATTGGCGGTGCTGAGGCGACGTTTTTCTACCTCTTGCAGACGATGATTGAGGGCATCAATCAAATCCTGACGGCGCTTGGGATTATCCAGCATATCGTCTTGCAGGTAAGGATTGCGGCGCACTACCCAGATATCGCCCAAGACCTCGTATAACATCCGCGCAGAGCGCCCGGTCTGGCGCTTTCCGCGCAGCGTATCGAGCAATGTCCAGGCCTCTTCGCCCAGCAGGCGAATCACAATTTCACGGTCGGAAAATGAGGTGTAGTTGTACGGAATTTCGCGTACACGGGTGGTCGAAGCACCTTGGGGAGCATCAGCGAGCAATGCTTGTATCTGGGCTGGAGCGTTCATCAGTAGCCTGGTTAGACGGATTTTTAAAGGCTCATTTTAGCGTATTGCGCTGCACCACGCTGCAACAGCCTTGAATTTTGTACGGCATTACATAGACTTTTTTACACTTTATCCGCATAAAATTTGGCGAAGCAAGCAACTGCTACACAATAATTTCTTATTTGTGAGTCATCAGCGTCATGCGCTGTTTGAGTGCGGCAATCGGGAACCGCAACAATATCAGGGATAAGTGCTGCCCTTATTTCGCCTACTGAAGATCAGGAGATCAGTCGCCAAACGTGCGTTGCGATACACACCGCCATCAGTTCAGCCATTGCCCCAACTGATGCCAGACCCCGTCAGGAATGCTAAGCAGCAGCCATGACATGCAGACATAGCGTAAAAATTTCCCGGTTGCCATATACGCGACGCTAGGCCAGAACGGCAATTTCAACCACCCGCCGAGGGTACAGATCGGGTCGCCGACGCCGGGCAACCAGGCCAGCAGCATTGCCTTTGCGCCGAAATGCGCCAGCCAGCGAAACAAAATGCCTTCCCGTTCTTTGGCAAAAGCCTGCTTGGCATAATACCCCATGGCATAGTCAACGATACCGCCCAGCGTATTGCCTGCAGTTGCCACCAAAATGGCCATCCAAAACAGCGAGGGATTAGCCTTAATCACCGCAAACACCGCCGGCTCCGAACCTAAAGGGAGCAATGTCGCCGAAATAAAACTGATCAGAAAAACCGAACCCAAGCCAATTTCAGGTACTGCTAACACGCCCAATAACCAATGTACCGCCGCTTCTATCATAGTGTTTCGATGCCAGTGTGAAAACCATCCATTATAATGAGGCTACATTACCTGCTTTGATCTACTTACCGATCTACCTATCCTTGCCTATCCTTGCCTACCCATGACGACCGATTATTTAAAAAAAATTCTGACCGCCCGCGTGTATGACGTGGCTTTTGAAACACCGCTGGAATTTGCTCCCAACCTGTCCGCGCGCATGGGAAACCGCATCCATTTTAAGCGTGAAGACATGCAAAGTGTATTTAGCTTCAAGCTGCGCGGTGCCTATAACAAGATCGCCCACCTGAGCCCCGCCCAACTCAAGCGCGGCGTGATCTGCGCCTCTGCCGGCAATCATGCGCAAGGGGTCGCATTGAGCGCAGCAAGAGTCGGCTGCCAGGCAGTAATCGTCATGCCAACGACCACCCCGCCGGTCAAGATCGACGCCGTGCGCGCACACGGCGGCGACCATGTCGAGATCGTCTTGCATGGTGAATCATATAATGATGCGTATGACCACGCGGCAGAACTAGAGAAAAAACGCAAGCTGACGTTTGTTCACCCGTTTGACGATCCTGACGTGATCGCCGGCCAGGGTACTATCGGCATGGAAATTTTGCGCCAGCACGCCGAACCGATACACGCGATTTTTGTCGCCATCGGCGGCGGTGGCCTGATCGCCGGCGTCGCCGCTTACGTTAAGGCGATTCGCCCGGACATCAAGATCATCGGCGTGCAAACAACCGATTCGGATGCGATGGCACGCAGCCTGAAAGCCGGCAAACGCGTCACCTTAAGCGAGGTCGGTTTGTTTTCGGATGGCACTGCAGTCAAACTGGTCGGGGAAGAAACCTTCCGGCTGGCACAAATGTATGTCGACGACATCATTCTGGTCGACACCGATGCGGTCTGCGCCGCGATCAAAGATGTGTTTCAAGACACCCGGAGTATTTTAGAGCCGGCCGGTGCGCTGGCAGTGGCGGGCTGCAAGGCCTATATCGAACGCGCCAAGGCGGAAAAAAAACCAATCAAAAACGAGAACATGGTGACCATCGCCTGCGGTGCTAACATGAATTTCGACCGTCTGCGTTTTGTCGCAGAAAGGGCGGAAATCGGTGAGGCGCGGGAAGCGGTATTTGCCGTCACGATCCCCGAAGAGCGTGGCAGTTTCCGGCGTTTTTGCGAGATGATAGGGGCGCGGAATATTACCGAATTTAATTACCGTATCAGCGATCAAAAAGCCGCCCATATCTTCGTCGGGATTCAGGTCAGTAACCGCGATGAATCTGAAAAAATCGCCAAAAATTTCATCAAGCATGGCTTTCCGACGCTCGACCTGACGAACGATGAACTGGCAAAATTACATATCCGCCATCTGGTGGGCGGTAAAAGCACTTTGGCAGAAAATGAATTGCTGTATCGCTTCGAATTTCCCGAGCGTCCGGGCGCACTGATGCGCTTTTTAAACAGCATGGCGCCGAACTGGAATATCAGTTTATTCCACTACCGCAATCACGGCGCGGATTACGGCAGAACCCTGGTTGGCTTGCAGGTCCCCAAAAAAGAAATGAAGGTATTTAAGGAGTTTCTGAACACCTTAGGCTATCGCTACTGGGATGAAAGTAACAACCCGGTTTACCAATTATTTTTGGGCTAATGCCCGCTTCCCTGACACTAACACTGACACTAACACTGACACTGCAAGCGCATCATGAACGAAATCAATACGACCCAAAACACCCAAAATCAGCCCGAAGAGTCGTTGCTGGGAAAAACCGCTACCTACACCGAGCACTACGATGCCTCACTGCTGTTCCCGATCGCGCGCGCCGGAAAACGCCTGGAGCTCGGGATTAGTGGCAACTTGCCGTTTTTTGGCGTGGATATCTGGAATGCCTACGAGGTATCGTGGCTGAATTTACGTGGCAAACCACAGGTGGCAATTGCCACCATCATGGCACCGGCCGATTCACCCAATATCATCGAATCGAAATCGTTTAAGCTGTATTTAAACTCCTATAATCAGACCAAACTGGCTGATAGCGAGGCCCTGATCCGCTTACTACAGACCGATCTTTCCGCTGGTTTTGGCGCATCAGTTCAAGTCAGCCTGACCCTGCAGGAACATTTCGTCGATCTGAAGATGCAAGAGCTTGAAGGCCTGTTATTAGATCGTCTGGATATTGAAGTTGAGCATTACACGCCCAATCCTGCGCTGCTAAGCACCGACCCGCTGGTGGCTCCGGTGGACGAAACTCTGGTGTCTCATTTGCTCAAATCGAATTGCCTGGTCACCGGCCAGCCAGACTGGGGCAGCGTACAAATTCGTTATATAGGCGCACCGATAGACCAGGAAAGCCTGCTGCAATACCTGATCGGCTTTCGCAATCACAACGAGTTCCACGAGCAATGCGTAGAGCGCATATTCACCGACATCATGCAGCAATGCAAACCACAAAAACTCTCGGTGTACGCCCGCTATACCAGGCGCGGCGGCCTTGACATCAATCCCTGGCGCAGTAATTTCAGCACAGGACAAAAACCTTCCAATGCCCGCAATGCCAGGCAATAATTCATCGACCCTCTTCATTTTTTTAATCTCATGTACCTGTCTATACTGAAAAAAATACCTGATGCTCTTTTTCTGGGCGGAATGCTGGTTAGCCTGCATCAAGCAGCACTGGCGCAAGAAATCACCCCGGCTGCAACGACTGCACCGACCGCAGAAGCCGGTTGGTTGGATCAAACCAAAGCCAGGACACTCAATATTCTTGACAATGGCACGCTGTCGCTGATGCTGTCAGGTTATGCACGTCATGGACGCAATACCTATACGCCAGAACGGCTGGCCGAACTCAATGAAAAAGCCTGGGGACTGGGCTTTAGCAAATCAATGCGCACCGCCAAAGATAACGAAGAATCCCTGTATGCCATGGCGATCTCGGATTCGCATTTTAAACCACAGATCATGGCCGGTTACAGCTATCAATGGATGCACTCTTTAGGCGGCAATGTTGAGGCCGGTGTTGGCGTGACAGGCATACTGATCAGCCGCACTGACTACTTTTCCGGCTTCCCGTTTCCGGCACCGTTGCCGGTCGCGTCGATAGGAACCCGGCGCAGCAAAATCATGGCAGCCTATGTCCCCCGTTTTTCAAAAAATAAGGGGAACGGCGATGTCTTGCTGCTCCTGGCCCGATTCGATTTAGATTGATCCGAATTAAAGTTGTGAGCTTGCCCTGCTTCGGTTACAGTAGCTGGCAATCAAAGCCAAAACGAAAATAGACATTGTTGTGCGTCCAATAACTTCCATATCCGATCCGAAAAATACGCTTGCTGCTGATACGGACTGGCATCTGATGGTGAGAAATCACAGTCTGGATGCCATTTTCATACTCATGGATAAGCTGATTATCCATACTAACGCGGCAGGGTTAAGCTTACTCAGAGCCGACAATGAAAAGCAGATCATTGGCATGGCGATGTTCGGGGCACTTCTGCAGGAGACGGAGCAGCCTCAACATCAGGTATTTTTACAGTCCTTATTCGAAAAAAACACTACAAATAAGCCTGCAAACCAGCCTTCAGCCAAAGCCCACTACTATCAATGCAAGACCCTGGACGGGCAATGGATCACCGTTGAATTGCGTGCCAGTAGCTTTAATCACAATGGCAGTCCGCTGATTCAACTGACCTTACGCGACATGGTCGCCGCCCCCTTCTTGCCGTTACCTGTGCCAAGTCCAAAACCGGCCATCGACATCCTGGCCAAACCGACCTTCAGCCGGGTACACGAAGCGCTCCATCACGAGAAAGAAATTCTCGCCATGATCGCTCTCGATAAACCGCTGGCACACACACTGCAGGACGTGTGCGACCGTATGGAGCGCTTATTGGATAACGGCGGGCTGTGCGCCATCATGTTGTTTGATGCGGACTCACGCAGCCTGACTTTAGGTGCCGCACCATCGCTACCGGAAGCGTTTTGTAGCGAACTTGCACGGGTGCCGGCAGGACTGCATTCGGGCAGCTGTGGCGCCGCCATTCATCGCAGCCAGATCACCATCGTCGACGATATCGCCAGCAGCCCCTTGTGGCAGGATTACGCCGACATCGCCCTGCAGCAAGGACTGCACTCTTGCTGGTCACTGCCGATTAAAACGGCATTCAATGTCGTACTCGGCACGATTGATGTCTACCATCACGACCGTCACTCACCCACTGAGGATGAGCAAGCATTAATCATGGATGCCAGTGATTTAATTGCGCTGGCGATTGACAAGAAAAGGATGGAGCAAAGCCTGGAAGACAGTGAAGAACGCTATCGTGCGGTCGTCACCAACTTAACCGAAGGCATTATGGTGCTGGCGTCCAAGGGGCAGATTTTAACCTGCAACCCCAGCGCCAGGCGCATCCTGAAAATAGAAGATGTCACGACAGCGGGCCGCAGACACCGCTACTTTAAACGCATTATTAATGATGACGGCAACCCTATTGAAATAGGCGATGACCCGGCATCAACGGTATTTCGAACTGGCAAGCCCATCTTTAATTTATCGATAGGCCTGGAGTTACGTGACAACTCGATCGCCTGGCTAATGGTGAACGTACTTCCTATCACGCATGCCAACAACCCCGCGACGACCGCCGTTCTGATTTCTTTTACCGACACCACCGAAGTGAGGGAAACGCAACGGCAACTGCAATATATCGCCGCCCATGATTCACTCACCGGCTTACCGAACCGGCATCAACTCAGCCAGCGTTTAACACTCTCGCTCACCAATGCCCAGCATCAGCAGAAAAAAATTGCCATCCTCTTCCTCGATCTGGATCGCTTTAAAAATGTCAACGACACTGCCGGCCACGCCGCCGGCGACACGCTTTTATGTGATGTCGCAACACGCCTGAGTTCCTGCATTCGCACCACCGATATGCTGGCACGCTTAGGTGGCGATGAATTTGTGATTGTGGCAGAAGATTTTGATAACGCACTGCACCTGAAAGATTTAGCAGAACGTGTTCTGGCCAGAATGCGCGAGCCGTTTCTGATTGAGCGCAATGAATACCACCTTGGCACCTCGATTGGTATCAGCATTTTCCCGCATGATGCAGCAGATGGCCCGACACTATTAAGATGTGCGGATTCAGCAATGTATCTGGCCAAAGAATCCGGAAGAAATAATTATCAGTTTTTCACTACAGAACTCAATGTCCGTGCACAACACCGCTATGCACTGGAAAAGAATTTACGACGGGCGCTGACCGATCAGGAGTTTTTGGTCTACTACCAACCTAAGGTTTGCCTAAAAACTTCCCGCATCCTTGGCGCTGAAGCACTGATACGCTGGCAAATGCCTGATGTCGGCCTGATACCACCAAACGATTTTATTCCGATCGCCGAAGAACTTGGCTTGATTTTACCAATTGGTCGCTGGGTATTAGAACAATCCTGTCTACAAGCAAAAAAGTGGCGCGAACAATTAGCGCCCGATCTTGTGATCAGCGTTAATATTTCCCCAAAACAATTTCAAGATCCGGATCTGTTCCAATTCATTCAGCAAGTGTTGTCTGACAGTAATTTGCCCGGACAAGCCTTGCAATTAGAAATAACCGAAGGCTTACTGATGGGGGAAGCGGAACTGTTGCTCCCGGTGTTTACTGCACTTAAAAAACTGGGAGTAAGTATCTCGCTGGACGATTTTGGTACCGGGTTTTCTTCTCTCTCGTATTTGCAGCGGTTTCCGATTGATAATTTAAAAATTGATCGTTCGTTCATCCGCAACATCCCGGAAAAACAAGATTCGGTCGTGCTCACCCGTGCCATTATTGCCATGGCCAATGCCTTGGGAATGAGTGTGACGGCGGAAGGAGTCGAAAAAGCGGAACAAATGATCTTCCTGACCGAATCGGGCTGCCAGGAAATGCAAGGTTTCTACTTCAGCAAACCCTTACCGGCAAGGGATTTTGAAAATTTGCTGGCAAGCCACACACAGTGACCCTGGATTTGCGCATAGTAAAGAAAAGAAGCCTATAATTTGCTTCCCGTTGACTGTATGCAAAACAGCAGTGACGGCTACCCAACGCTACCATTTCGCTATGCCACGGCTCTTGTATTATGACGAATATCGCAAAAATATTACCTATCAGCAATGTACTCCTGGATCTCGAAGTTTCCAGCAAAAAGCGGGCTTTTGAGCAGGCTGGTTTGTTGTTTGAAAACAATTGCAGTATTGCGCGTTCCACCGTTTCGGAAAACCTGTTTGCACGGGAGCGACTAGGCTCAACCGGGCTGGGGCACGGCGTGGCAGTGCCCCACGGCAGGATCAAGGGTTTAAAAGCGCCAATTGCCGCCTTTGTCAGACTGGCCGAAGCAATTCCGTTTGAATCACCAGATGGACAACCGGTCAGTCTGCTGATTTTTTTACTGATGCCCGACAATGTCACGCAACAGCACCTGGAAATACTTTCTGAAATTGCAGAAATGTTGTCCAATGAGGCATTCCGCACGACCTTGAATACGGAGACGGATGCGGCAACGGTCTACGAAAAAATTATCGCCTGGCAACCAAATTTGCAATCGATCGCCTGAATTAAGCTTCTGAATTAAGCTGCTAAATCGAGCCCCTGCATCAAGCCCAATGATCAACGCCAACGGTGACCACTACTTGCGCCGCATTCGCGCAAGCGCCGCAGCCAATTACTTATCACCACTATGCCTTTATTCACCGAACTGACCGTACAAAAGATCTACGATGATAATCGTGATGCCTTGCAGTTGGGATGGTTCGCGGGATTCTCTGGCGGCGACAAGCAAATTACCGGCGACGCCACGTCTTCGGCTGACCAGGTTGGCCATCTCAACCTGATTCATCCTGGCCGGATACAAGTGTTAGGACATCAGGAGCTGGCCTATTACCATCGGCTATCGGCCATTTCACGTGGAAATTTAATCAAAGAATTAGTTGCCGGCGATCCGCCGGCGCTGATCGTGGCGCAAGGTCTGGAGTCTCCGCCAGCCTTTCTGACCACCTGCGACGACAATAGTATTCCTTTGTTTTCCACCCCGCTGCCCGCGGCGCAAGTCATTGATTATCTGCGCGTCTATTTATCTAAGAAACTTGCGCAGCGCATCACCATGCACGGGGTCTTTATGGATGTGCTGGGCGTCGGAGTTCTGATCACGGGTGAATCAGGTTTAGGCAAAAGCGAACTTGGGCTAGAGCTGATTTCTCGCAGCCATGGCCTGGTCGCCGATGATGCGGTCGAATTTTCGCGCATCGCACCGAATATGATAGAAGGGCGTTGCCCCGACTTACTGCAAAATTTACTCGAAGTGCGTGGCTTAGGTTTGCTCGACATTAAGACTATTTTCGGTGAAACGGCTGTCCGCCGTAAAATGCGCCTGAAATTAATTGTGCACCTGATCAAACGCAGTACCTTAGAAGAAAATTACGAGCGCTTGCCTATCGACTCTCAAACCGAAGAAGTCCTGGGTTTGGCCATTAAAAAAGTCGTTATCCCTGTTGCCGCAGGACGCAATATTGCGGTCTTGCTGGAAGCTGCGGTACGCAACACGATTCTTCAATTGCGCGGCATTCATACCTTGGAAGACTTCATGGAAAGACAGCACCGTGCGATGAACGAAGATAACGAGTAAACTCAACTTCTCTCTACAAGCCTCACTCTCACCATCATGCGCATCTTGCTCATCTCCGGTATTTCAGGATCTGGAAAATCGGTTGCTCTCAATGTCCTGGAAGATGCAGGGTTCTATTGCGTCGACAATCTGCCTCCGAGCCTACTACCAGACCTCGTCACGACGCTGATCGCAGAAGATATACAATCGGCGGCGATGGCGATCGATTCGCGCAGTGCGCACTTACTCACCGGCGTTCCGGACACGATAGAAAAACTGCGGCAAGATGGGCATGAAGTGAAGATTTTGTTTCTGACGGCAAGCACTGAATCCTTGGTCGCACGTTTTTCAGAAACCCGTCGCAGTCACCCTTTATCTCATCGTTTGCAAAAAAGCCAGTCAATGAGTGACAGGCTTAGCTTAACTGAGTGCATACAGGAAGAAAGAGAAATGTTAGCCTCATTGCAGTTTCTGGCACATGTTGTTGACACCTCCAATCTCAGCGCTAATACCTTACGCGCATGGGTCAAAGACGTCATACAAATCGCCCATGCGCCGTTGACGCTGATGTTTGAATCTTTCGCGTTTAAAATTGGCGTGCCGCTCGATACTGACTTTGTGTTTGATGTGCGTATGCTGCCAAATCCCTACTACGACCTTAGCCTGCGCGAACTGACAGGGCGTGATGCTGCCGTCGTCACCTATCTGAACGAGCAGGAGATGGCACAGGAGTTGTATCAAGACATCCGGCAGTTCATCCAGAAATGGCTACCGGCCTTCAAGCGCGACAATCGCAGCTATTTGACGGTAGGGATAGGATGTACCGGAGGTCAGCACCGTTCGGTTTTCATGGTCGAAAAACTAGCGGAGTATTTTAAAACGTCAGAACAAGTATTAGTGCGGCACCGTCGCCTGATCTGAGCCACGGATAAGTAACACAATAAACGACGAGATTAAGTCAGCAGCGCGGTGCCGCAATGCGCTGAGATGGTGTAGTGATAGCGCCAGAAAATGGCAAAATACATCGACTGATGCCAGAACCAAGTTACACACCACTTGTTTTGCCGAATACAAAAGTGATCTGTATTAGCTGCAATCGGTATCCGGCCCGTGCTGACCGGCAGCGGCCGCTAGAAACTTAAAAATCCCATCAAGGTTGATGGGATTTTTTATAAAAAACTAGGCTGATTTTTTCTCATCGCGCAATTCACGGCGCAATATTTTACCGACGTTTGTTTTTGGCAGATCTGTGCGAAATTCAATATACTTTGGTTTTTTATACGCGGTAAATTGTTCTTTGCAATAGTCCATCAACTGTTCAACCGTCAATGCAGGGTCTTTTCTTACCACGAAGAGTTTCACTGCCTCACCCGAGTTCGCGTCCGGAACACCAACGCACGCACATTCCAAAACACCCGGATGCATGGCAACCACACCTTCGATTTCATTTGGATAGACATTAAATCCAGACACCAGGATCATGTCTTTTTTACGATCAACAATCGTCGTATACCCACGGAAATCCATGATACCAACGTCACCCGACTTAAAGAATCCGTCGGGCGTCATCACATTCGCGGTTTCGTCAGGACGATTCCAATAACCCATCATTACCTGCGGGCCCCGAATCGCAATTTCACCCGGTTGTCCTAGTGGTAAGCGATTACCGTCATCATCTAAAATAGCGATTTCAGTAGAGGGAATAGGTAAGCCGATGGTTCCGGAAAATTCTTTGGTGTTGGCCGGGTTAGCGGTCGCAACAGGCGATGTTTCAGACAAGCCGTAGCCTTCTGCAATTGCACAGCCAGTCACTTTCAGCCACTTATCAGCGACTGCCTTTTGAACTGCCATACCGCCGCCGCTACAAATTTCATAGCCGGAAAAATCCAGCTTGGCGAACTCAGGATTATTTAACAAGCCGTTGTACAGGGTGTTAACCGCAGGGAAAATATTGACTTTGTATTTAGCCAGTTCTTTGACAAAACCGGGCATGTCGCGCGGATTGGGGATCAGCAGATTCAGTGCACCAATACGCGTACCGAGCAAGCTGCAAACAGTCAGGGCAAAAATATGATACAGCGGCAAGGCGCAGACTATGACCTTTTGTTCGTCAGAGTGTTGCCCCGCCGTCCCTGGCATCAACCAGGCATCATTCTGCAAGACGTTGGCCACAACATTGCGGTGACTTAATATCGCACCTTTAGAGACGCCGGTAGTACCGCCTGTATATTGTAAGAAGGCGATGTCATCATGCCCTAAAGTCACAGGCTGGAAAGACAAGCGCGCGGAATCCGACACTACTTGTTTAAAACGAACGGCACTAGGTAATGAAAATGCCGGCACCATTTTTTTGACGTTGCGAACGACGAAATTGACAATCGCCCCTTTCACGCCGCCAAGCATATCACCCATGCTGGCAACGACAATGTGCTTGACATCAGTCTTCGCGACAACTTGCTCTAGCGTCGTGGCAAAATTTTCTAAAATGAAAATGGCTTCCGCCCCGGAATCTTTCAGCTGGTGTTGCAATTCACGCGGGGTGTACAGTGGATTAACGTTGACGACCACATAACCGGCACGCAAAACTGCCGCCATCACGACCGGATATTGCAAGACATTGGGCATCATAATGGCGACGCGGGCGCCTTTTTTCAGGCCTTTATTTTGCAACCAGGCACCAACTTTTTTGGACAAGATATCCAGCTCGCCGTAAGTCAAAAATTTGTCCATGCAGGCGTAAGCATTACGTGATGCATATTTCTTAAACGACTCTTCCAACAATTGTACAAGTGACTTGTAATGCGATACGTCGATCTCTGCCGGCACGCCTTCGGGGTACGATTTCAGCCAAAACTTATCCATACTATTTTCCTCGTCTCTGGTTGTTGTTATGTTGATGGTGGTGGAGCCTGCGGTGCCGGCTGAACTGCACACCGCAGTGCTGTAAAAAGCAATAATGGTCAACGATGCTAACGATTTAGATGGTCAAAGGCAAGTCTTTTACACACAAGCTGAGAACTTCCTCTAGCCCGACACGTCCAAAAGATGCTAAGAATATGAAAAACTTCACGCCATTATTGCATCTTAGAAAGTCTTGCTTTGATTTGATTGTTTTCAATCTTCCAATCTTGCTAAGGTGCTTTTTCTACCTCAACCAATACATCATAAAACGTCGGGCCATTACCCATATCGGTCAATCGCTGACTGGTAACTTCATTCACATTTTTATGATCTGACGCAAATTTTTTCCACCATATCGACAGGCCGACTACCAGCCCCGTGCGCGCTTTATCCGTCACGCGGGCCAGCGCGGTAAAAGAACCGCGATCGTTGTAAATCCGCACAAGGTCCCCGCTGGCAATCTGGCGCTGAGCCGCATCTTCAGGATGAATATCCAGATGAGGTTCACCCTCGGTATCTCGCAGGCTTTGCACATTCACAAAACTGGAATTAAGAAAATTCCGCGCCGGCGGAGAGATCATTCCGAGCGGATATTGCTTGCTCAGGACAGGATTGCTGGCAACAGATTCGTAAGGCGCAATATACGCGGGTAAAGGGTCAAACCCGTCATCGAGCATACTTTGGCTATAAAACTCACATTTTCCTGAAGGCGTGGCAAAACCACCTTGTGCAAACGGCGCTTCGGCAACCCGCAATTTTTCCCAACCGGTTTTCTTTAAAGATGACCAATCAAAATGCACCGAACGTGCATCGCTCCGTTTGAAGGCTAGTGATGCGATCTGGTCATCAGTATCCTTAAAACACGGCTCTTCAAACCCCATACGTTGCGCCAGCAAACGAAAAATCTCGGTGTTTGATTTTGCTTCCCCGAGCGGGGTAATCGCCGCATTATTTGCCATCATATACAGATGGCCATACGCGCCGTGCACATCGACATGTTCTAACTGTGTAGTTGCCGGCAAGAGAATATCAGCATAGTCAGCCGTGTCCGTCTGAAAATGTTCCAGCACCACGGTAAACAAATCGGCTCTGGCAAACCCTTTTTCGACCATGCCTGATTCTGGCGCAATCGCCACCGGATTCGAATTATAGACAAACAAGGCGTCAATTTTAGGACCAAAACTATCGGACGATTCGCGCAATAAATCGTCTCCTATCGTGCTCATATTAATCGTGCGTGGCAACACTCCCGATGGAAACAAGTCTGGCCGCTGTAAGGCAGCAAGATCTTTCGGGAATGCATCGGATAATGATAATTGTACCCCGCCCGATGCGTGGCGCCAGGCGCCGGTCAAAGCAGGCAAACAGGCGATGTTTCTGACCGCCATACCACCGCCGTGAACGCGCTGCACGCCGTAATTCATGCGTATCATACTGGCCTCTCCACGCTGCGAACACTCGCCATACGCACGCGCCAGTTCAGTAAGCTCTTCAATACCGATCCCGCACACATCCGCGACACGCTCTGGTGGCCAATCCTGTACCCGCTCCTTGAGTTGATCGAATCCCAGGGTATATCTCGCGATGTAATCCTGATCAAGCAAATTGTCACGAATGAGGACATGCATCATCCCCAGCGCCAGTGCGGCATCAGTACCGGGCAGTAATGCAATATGCTGATGACATTTTTCTGCCGTTAGCGAGCGGTAGGGATCAATCGCAATTATTTTTGCTCCCTTGCGTTTTGCCTCCTGAACCCGCATCCAAAAATGCAAGCTGGAGGCAATCGGATTTCCGCCCCAGATAATGATCAACTTCGCATCCTGCACCTGCTCCAGGTCAGTGCCTATCCGCGCGCCTATCGTATATTTATAACCGACACCGCCCGCAGTGGCGCAAATAGTGCGATCCAAAAATGACGCCCCGAGTCTATGAAAGAAGCGCATCGACATGCTGTCGCCCTGCACCAAGCCCATGGTGCCGGCATAGCTGTAGGGCAGGATAGACAAAGGATTATTTTTCACCGATACCACCAATTTTTCGGCGATCGTGCTTAGCGCTTCATCCCAGCTGATGCGTTCAAAGCGACCTTCGCCTTTTTTGCCAACTCTCTTTTGCGGATAAAGCAGCCTGTCTTTATGATAGGTTCTTTCGGTATAGCGCGAAACTTTGGTACACAATACGCCAGCAGTAGTCGGATGATCAGGGTCACCGCGCACCTCAGTGGCGATGCCGTCTGTAACGCTCACTCGCAAAGCGCAGGTATCAGGACAGTCATGCGGACATACGGCGCGAACAATAATGGTATTAGTCATGCTCATTTCAATGTGGTTAATACAAGGTCAAACGCGTTAATAGTGCAATATTCTTTGCATCGAGTAGGGATCAATTTCGTGCCTGAGACAATTCGATCATCGTACATCAATCAATCTATCGTCTATGTATCGCCACAAGATGGATCAAACACTTAGTAGCGAAAAAAGCAGCTTATTCGAAAACGTTTCAAGCGGGCAGTATATTGGGGCTATCCCCTAGTCGGGTAGGAAAGTTCAGCGATTCCAAACCAAGCAGTGCGGCGGAATGATCCGCCACAGGATAGTCATCTAATAATGAGCGATAGAGCTCTGCAACCATTTCTGTTAATGGCAGTTGAAGATTCGCCGCCCGTGCTGCAAGCAAAATATTTTCCATATCTTTGGCCTGAGTTTTTATCTGTCCGCCAGGCAAAAAATTTCTGTCTAACATACGCTGTCCATGCACTTCCAGTATCCGACTTTCGGCAAAACCACCACGCAAGGCCGCCCGTACGGCGACCGGATCTGCCCCACCTGCCTGTGCCAGCAACAACGCCTCTGCAACAATATTGATGGTTCCTCCGACGATCAATTGGTTACATAACTTGGCTAGTTGCCCGGTCCCGGGCGCCCCGACGTGTATTGGCCGCCCGAACACCTTAAGAATATCTTCCACAGCGTTATAGTGATGCGGGCGCGCACCGGCCATGATGGCCAAGCTACCCGCCTCTGCGCCGATCACACCGCCCGACACTGGCGCATCTACAAAACCAATACCATGTGAATTTAACATTGCATCGATGGCTACTGCCTCAGCTTGCTGAGTTGAGCTCATGTCCACCAGTATAGACCCCGGCTTCATCACTGGAATTATTTCCTGAATAACTTGATTAACTGCGGAACCAGCTTCCAGCATCGTAAAAACAATATCGGCTACATGGCCGGGTTGGCTTACGGCATCACGTGCGGAATTTGCTACGATAGCCTGTGACTGGATAAAACCTTTCGATTTACTAGAAGTGCGATTCCAGAGCGCGGTTAAATAACCGGCATCGATCAGGCGTTGCGCCATCGGTTTTCCCATTAAGCCCAAACCAAGAAATGCGATTGCAGGAAGAGTGTTCTTCGGAAGAGTGGTCATTTTAGAGTAAAATTCAGTAAGGATGTTTCAACATGATGAAACAAATAGATAAATATTTAGTCTCTGCGCATACGACTTTAAAATGCTAAATTAATATAAAAAATATCATAAATTTAAAAGTGAAATGATAAATTTTAAGAAACAAGCCCGCTTATGAAATCTCAAATACAAAAAATTCTTCTCGTAACGATATGTTTAGCAGGCTCGCAGCAGCTTGCGTTCGCAGTTGATTCTGCATCGTTAGAGATGGGAACCGGTAACAAAACCAAAATCCTAAGAGCTGGCATGCAATGGCACTCAGATAAGCAATGGTTCTCATCCAATGCAACGCATCTCGGTATGTATTGGGATGCAACGCTATCACAGTGGCAAG
>JBBQNW010000033.1:0-18529 GCA_038330335.1 Burkholderiales bacterium
CATCAAAATTGCAATTTTTCGCTTCCCGGCACATCAGTTCCGGATATTGGCTGTCGGTGAGCAGCGGTGTGCTGATAAACCCGACATACACCCGGCCAGCACCGCAATGAAGCGCGGCCCTGGCGGACAGTAAAGGCGCGCCAACCATCCCTGCGGCACCGCCCACGATCACTACCTCACCAAAACTGCCTTTATTGCTATCGTGCTCACGCGCTTGCCATACACCTGAAAACATTTGTGGGTGAATCAAAATACCGTCAGGCGTTGGAAACAGATCCGGGTCTATTCCCAGGTCATCGACGATGACCTGGCCGCAATAATCGCGCCCGGCACCGGTATGTAAGCCCGGTTTATTCCCGATAAAAGTCAGCGTATGCGTGGCGTGCACTGCGACACCCGCCTGCTCAGCACTAGTGCCGGGCACTTGGCCGGTATCGGCATTTAAGCCGCTGGGGATATCGATCGCCACGACCGGAAAACGGCCGGCGCGACTCAAACGGTTCAGTTCTGTGATGAGCGTCGCAACGTGACCGGTAATCGGGCGGGTCAGGCCAATACCAAATAAACCATCGATCACCAGCGAGCATGACTGATTGGTCGTGCTGCTGAGATAATCTGCCTGAAAAAATTGCGCGCTGCTCGATTGTGCTCGCTGCAGGCTGTGCTTGGCCTCAGTGGAAAACAAGTCTGCACCGCTACTGAGAATAATGTTCACCGTGTACCCGGCAGTGGCCAGCAGAAAAGCGGCCTCTACTGCATCACCGCCATTATTGCCGGGCCCCGCCAGTACCAGTATTTGCTTGGGTATTTGTTCATGCAGTTGACCATGTAGTTGGTCATCCGTCTGTGGCATCAATGATTGCACCAGATTCGCGATAGCTCGGCCGGCGGCTTTCATTAAGCTGCCGGCCGGCAAGCTGACCGCGGCGGCAGATTCTATCTGCCGAATATCGGCAACCCGGTAAAGCGCCGCAGAAGAATAGGGAGGGGAATACATGGCTATGGTAGAGGCCTGACCGGCAATGGAGTCGATATTGCCAATGATTGTAGCGCTTCTATCGTACTTTGAAAGACGTTTTCTATCGGTTGCAGCATATACGGTATGACCATACTCAGCATCAAAAAGCCGACACCGATGGTGATGGGGAAGCCGATACCAAACAAATTTAATTGTGGTGCCGCCCGCGTCAATATGCCCAGTGCAATGTTAGTGATTAACAAGGCGGCAACCACCGGTAGTGACAGACGCAGCCCTATGCTAAAAATCTGCTCTCCCCAAATCGCAAGTTTTTGAAAGCTAAAACCCATCGTCAGTGAGGTCGAGATAGGAATAGTCTTGAAACTCTCTATTAAGGTCGTAAATAAGGATAAATGGACATTGAGCGTCAGAAAAATCAGGGTGGCAAGTAATACCAGGACCTGGCTGATCGCGGAAGAGCGGCCTTGTGTTTGCGGGTCAAAAAAAGTGGCAAATCCCAGACCCATGGTCAGACCTATCACTTCACCGGCCATCTCGATTCCGGCAAAGACGACACGCACCATAAAGCCCATTGCCAGGCCAATCACCAATTGTTGCATCAAGATCATGATGCCGGTGAGCGAGAGCGGGTCGACGCTGCTCAAGGGCGGGATGGTCGGTGCAACGATTAAGGCAAGCATCACGCCGAGCATCAGTTTTACCTGGACTGGCACGCTATTGTTACCAAATGGTGGCGCAATGGCGATCAGCCCCAGTATGCGGGTGAGCGGCCACATAAATGAGGCAATCATGGCAATTAACTCGTTGCCGGAGAAAGAAATCATATTCGACTGTTAGCCGGCCATCGTCGCAATGCTGGTGAACATTTGGCGCATGTAGTCACCTAATATCGACAGCATCCACGGCCCTGCGACAATTAACGTCACAAAGATGCCAACCAGTTTGGGAATAAACGACAAGGTGGTTTCGTTAATCTGCGTTGCCGCCTGAAAAATACTGACAATCAGACCAATGGCGAGCGCCACCAGTAATAAGGGGGCAGAAACTAATAAGGTCACTTCCATTGCCTGCCGGCCTAGGGTCATTACACTGTCGGGGGTCATTTCTTGCCCTTTCTAATAAAAACTTTGCGCCAAAGAGCCGATGAGTAATTGCCAGCCGTCGACCAGCACAAACAGCATCAGCTTAAATGGCAGTGAAACAATCGAAGGAGACACCATCATCATCCCCATCGACATCAGGACGCTGGCGACCACCATATCAATGATTAAAAATGGAATGAAAATCGCAAAGCTGATTTGAAATGCGGTTTTCAACTCACTGGTAATAAAAGCGGGAATCAGGATGCGTAAAGAGACATCTTCCGGTCCTTGCAAATCAGGCGTATTGGACAGCTTGACATACAGCGCCAGATCATTTTGGCGGGTCTGCTTCATCATGAATTTTTTTAAGGGTTCCACGCCTTTATCCATGGCTTGCGTCATCGTGATTTTATTTTCCGAAAAGGGAAGGTAGGCATCGGCGTAAATTTTATCGAACACCGGGCCCATGACAAACAAGGTCAGAAATAAGGCAAGCCCGACCATCACCTGATTGGGCGGTGCTGATTGTGTTCCTAATGCCTGTCTTAACAAGGACAGGACGATAATGATGCGGGTAAATCCTGTCATCATCAGTAAGGCAGCGGGAATGAACGAGAGTGACGTCAGGAACAACAGGGTCTGGATGCTGAGAGAATAATTTTGCCCGCCACCGGCTGCAGGAGTGCTGGTGATCGCAGATAGCCCGCCACTGGCCGTTTGTGCTATGGCCAGATCAGGCAGCGCCAAGCCTGCTGCCAGGGCAAATAACGCGATCATGCCAGACAGGGTAAAACCGGATATTTTCATGGGGTACTTTTTATTTTCTACTACGTTTGACTGGTGCCGCACTGTCGTAATAAGTTAGCGATTTTCTTGTGATGGGGCTTGCTGCTTGCGTTTATCCAATGTTCGCTTTAACCATGTCGAAAATTGCTTCTCTGGCATGTCTGACGGCGTCCCGGTTGCCGGAATGTCCTGCTTGGGCATGGTCGATAAGGTATTAATTTGCGTCGCGGTAATCCCGACTACGATCCACTGATCGGCAACTTCCACGACCATAATCCGTTCACGATTACCCACATTCACACCGCCGACAATTTTGACTGCAACTTTATTGCCGCTGGTAACCGGGCCCAATTTTTTAAAAAACCAGGCGGCGAATCCCATTAAGCTTAACACGGCGACCAAGCCTAAAAAAATCTGCAGCAAACCCGCCGATGGCGAGGTGCCGGCTGTTTCGGCAGCCGACACGGTGGCACTCAGCATGCCCATGGCCATTCCCGGTAGCAAAAAATGACGCGCCGGACTCATTTGTTTAGCTTACGGATGCGTTCGGCTGGCGTAACAATATCCGTTAAGCGAATACCGAATTTATCATTCACCACCACCACCTCACCTTGCGCAATCAGGCAACCATTGACCAGCACATCCATCGGTTCACCGGCTAAGCCATCAAGCTCCACCACCGAGCCTTGTGCTAATTGCAGCAAGTTTTTGATGGCGATTTTTGTTCTGCCTAATTCAACCGTCAGCTGAACCGGAATGTCGAGAATGAAATCGATATCGTTATGCGTTTCAGTTTGACTGCTTTTGCTGCTAAATTCTTGGAATATAGCGGGCGCAGGCACCGGCGCAGGATTCGCTGCAGCATTCGCCTCGGCTTTTTCTTGCTCCGCAATGGCAGCACCCCAATCGTCTTCACTGATGGGGCTGTCGTTATTGTCGTCCATGCTTCTCTCCTTGTGTGGCCTCTTGCGCAACGTCATGTACGCTGGAACCGAGTAATTTTTCGACTTTTAACGAATACTGGCCGTTAAAAACCCCGTATTTACATTCCATGACAGGCGTGCCATCGACTTTTGCCGTAATGATGTCGGGAATCGATAAGGGAATAATATCGCCTTCTTTCATGTTCAGAATATCACCCAGAGTAACCTTGGTGGTACCAATGTCGGCAACGATTTCCACTTCGGCGATCTGGATTTGTTGCGTCATTAAACGCACCCAGCGTTTGTCAATTCCCAGTGCTTCACCTTGCAAGCTACTGGTTAAAATATCCCTGATCGGTTCTATCATTGAGTACGGCATGCAAATATGCATTTCCCCGCTGACCGGACCGAGTTCTATGGTGAAGGTGGTGGAAACTACGACTTCGTTTGGCGTGGCAATATTGGCAAACTGGGTGTTCATTTCAGAACGGATGTATTCAAATTCGACCGGGAACACCGGTTCCCAGGATTTTGAATAGGTTTCAAAAATAATTTCTAAAATACGCTGGATAATTCTCTGTTCGGTCTGGGTAAAATCTCGCCCTTCAACCCGGGTGTGAAAGCGTCCGTCACCACCAAAGAGATTATCAACGATCAGAAATACCAGTCCCGGATCAAGCACGAACAACGAGGTTCCGCGTAGCGGCTTCATGTGCGTCAGGTTCAGATTGGTGGGAACCACCAGATTGCGGATAAATTCACTGTACTTCGAGACTCTGACGGTACCTACCGAGACTTCGGCGCTGCGGCGCAAAAAATTAAATAGTCCTATGCGCAATAAACGCGCAAAACGCTCATTGATAATTTCCAGTGTCGGCATGCGTCCACGGACGATACGCTCTTGCGTTGCAAGATTGTAGGGCCTGACCCCGGTGGTGTCCTCTTGGTCTTGCGAGTCGTCCTGATCTCCCGTGACCCCTTTAAGGAGGGCATCAACTTCTTCCTGGGAGAGAAAATTATCTGCCATAAATCTATTGAACGATAAACGAAGTAAAAAAGACACCACTGACTTTTTGTGTCTCACCTTTGGGCGTGAACGGAAGTTTCACCTGATCAATGACTTCCTCGACCAGTTTATCCTTACCTTCAACCGATAGTAAGTCACTAGCGTCTTTACTCGACAACAGTAGCAGCAAACGACTGCGCACCTGTGGCATGTTTGCTTTGATTAAATTGACTTGCTCTTCGTCTTGCACCTGAAGCGTCATGCTAATTTGTAGATATTTGTCGCCGGAATCCGATTGCAAGTTAACCGTAAAAGCCTCCAGTGGCAAAAACACAGGGGCTTTAGCCGGTTCGGTTTTGTGTTCTTTTTCTTTGTTACCTGCATTTTTCTTTGAAAGAAACATTGCTGCGCCGCCAGCGATTCCGGCCAATATCAAGACACCAGCAACGATCATGATAATCAACTTTTTCTTGGATTTTCCTGCTGGTGCGGCTTCGGCACTCGCCGCTGGTTTTGTAGGCGCTTTCGACATGTATTTCCTCTCGCTGGGCACACTGTGCCATTGTTTTTACTATTATCTGCAATTCTATGCATTTGGGATGCGCTAAAAAGAGGGCATATTGCGCTTCATCTTTTCGGCTTCAAACGACACACATTATTTTTCTGTATGGTAATCACGATAGTAATCATAAAAAAATTGTTTTTTACGACTCTTTTGATTTCGCCAATCGCACTGATGCGGCCGCGGGTCAATGCAGAAACTCTAGGGCGAGCTATTATATGATTGTTTGGCGTTCTTCAATCAAGCATCTTGCCCTAAGTCATGATGCTGCTCACCTTGATTGGCAAGGCTTACCGTTCTGACGGTGTCTGCCGTGTCATTCGGTTAAGCTTTACGCGAAGGTATCCACCAAACCGTCTTTCGTCGTGATTTTTGATGTTTTGATTATGCTGGTCGATGATACCGGGTCGTTGCCGACATCTCTGGTGTTATTGTGTGACTGCGATGCCGGGCGATCACCAGAAAACTGTTGCGCCTGATTGCCCTGGTTTGAGCTCTGTGTTCCGACAGAAAAGCCCGATAACTGGATACCTGCATCACTCATCATTTGACGCAATTTAGGCATGGCAGACTCCAATGCTTCTCGGACCTCTGGTTGCGCAGAAAAAAAACTGGCATTCGCCTGATCGTTATTGACGCTAATAACGACTTGCAAAGGGCCAAGATCCGCCGGGTTCAAGGTGAGTTCTGCAGTTTGCTGGCCGCCAGCCACCATCCAGACGACTTTCTGGCCAACTGCCTGATCCCAGGCCGGTGTGCCCAAGTGCGGGGTCAGATGAATGGCGGCACCGGGCGCTTCAATATGACTTGCTGTAACGGCAAGCTGCTGCGCAAAAATTTGTCCTGATGGCTTGTCGGAGGCCAATTCTGCCACGAGATTCTTATTGTTCTCTGTTGCTTGTAACTTACTCTCAACAATCGGTTCGGGGGTAGTCTTGATGATGTCTGAGACCTTGTCTGTAGCGTCTGCCGTATTTATTTTGCTGGTTACCGCGGCCTCTGTTTTGCCCCTGGCTGGGGCTTGTATGCCAGCAGCAGCCAGCATCTTGTCGAATGTTGCCGGCGTGGTTAAGGCCTGGTCTGAGGCGCTCGATAAGTTAGCACTTTTGTTCGCTTGTAGCTTGGCGGTATTTGCAGTGGCTTCAGCGAGCAATGCTGTTGATGATGCGGCAGTCAAACTACTGTCAATGTTGTCAATCAGCGGCGTATTTTCGCTGTCAGCTGCCACAGCCGCAGGGGCGGCTTTCAGCGGAAATTGTCCCAAATTTTCAACAAAGGCAATCATTTGTGCATTATTTGCCTGCTCGTTTGCCAAGGCTGTGGCGTCGCTCTCGGACAAGTCTTCTTTATTTGTCTGGACGTTCGCCGGTGTTTCAGATGTCTTGACACTGGTCTGCGCGGGCTGAGCGGAAATTTTATTCCCGGTTTTGTTATCGCTTTTATTTTCAGGCCGGCTTGCGACTTTATTTGTCTGATTATTTGTCTGCTTATTTGCCTGCTTATTTACCTGATTGGTGCCAGCATTATTGGCAGGAGCGTATTTCTGCGCACCTATTTCTTTTGACAGAAATTGATTGAAGCTCTTACCCGTCGGTTCGACTGTGCCCGGTTTGTTTTTGAGTGAGGAAGTGCTTGGCGCCGCGGCAGACGTGAATGTGATCGGAGTTTGCATGGAGGCACCAAATAAAATGTTAGCGTTAATTGCTAAAGATGAAAAAAACAATGAGAAAAAACGATGAGAAAAAACTTTAATAAAAAATAGATACTAAACAGCAATTAATTCAAGCCTGACTCCGTTTAACGCTTGTAAAAAAAGGATCTGGCGGCGTGTTCATCCGTTTGCTTCTGATCACGTTTGGCCTCCTTTTTCTGTATCGACGTCTCGGCCCGGTTGTTCAGGGTATTGTAAGACAAGCGTTTTTTTTCACTCTCTTGCCACTGATTGCGCGCCAAGTTAATTTTATATTCAGCGTCGAGCACTACCTGCTTTTGTCCGTCAACGGCAGCGTCGAGCTTATTGATAAATGAGAAAAAATTATGGTATTGCGCAGTACTTAAGCCCTTTGCCGCACCATCCTGGAAACGCTGCTGATAGTCGTCCCGGTATTGCAATAACAAATCCAGTTGTTTTTCGGTTTCCTGATGGGCCGAAATGGTTTTCCCCAGGCGCTTCGCGGCGTCGTCAGAAGCTTTCTCTGCGATCTCAATCAAGGTGCTGATAGGCGATTTTTGCATCATTTCACCAGATGTTGTTTAATTATAGTGTGCAATTTTCAGTATCTATCCGTTGAACAGAGCGGCAAGTTCCGCCAAGCTTTCCGGAATGGTCGATTTTTCCAGAATATCTTGCTGCAGAAAAGACACGATGCGTGGGTATCGTCTGATCGCTTCGTCCAGTAACGGGTCAGAACCGGCCGAATAAGCCCCGACGCTGATTAAGTCCCGACTGCGCTCATAGCGCGAATAAAGTTGTTTAAGGCGGCGTGATAACTGCTGATGTTCCGGTGTCGTGATGCTGTGCATGGCACGGCTAATCGACTGCTCAATATCAATGGCCGGATAATGGCCGCTCTCGGCCAGACGTCTGTCCAAAACGATATGTCCATCCAGAATCGCCCTTGCCGCATCGGCGATCGGATCTTGCTGGTCATCGCCCTCAGTCAATACCGTATAAAACGCCGTAATCGAACCGCCGCCTTCTTTGCCGTTACCGGCGCGCTCGACCAGAATCGGCAGCTTGGCAAAGACCGAAGGCGGGTAGCCCTTGGTGGCTGGCGGCTCGCCGATGGCGAGCGCAATTTCCCTCTGTGCCATGGCGTAACGTGTCAGCGAATCCATGATGAGAAGCACGCTTTTGCCCTGATCACGGAAGTATTCCGCGATCGTGGTCGCATACGCGGCACCCTGAAGCCGCATTAATGGTGCGGTGTCGGCCGGTGCCGCCACCACGACCGCGCGCGTCATGCCCTCGGGTCCCAAAATCTGTTCAATAAACTCTTTGACCTCGCGGCCACGCTCACCGATCAGGCCAACCACAATCACATCGGCCGTGGTGTAGCGTGCCATCATTCCCAGCAGCATACTTTTACCGACGCCGGAGCCGGCAAACAGGCCAAGACGCTGGCCGCGACCGACCGTCAGCATGCTGTTAATTGCCCTGACGCCAACGTCCAGCGTATCTTTAATCGGCGCTCTTTCTAACGGGTTGTAAATACGTGCCCCTAGCGGTGCAGAATCTGTCGCAAACAAAGGCCCTAGCGAATCTAATGGTTTGCCATTTCCATCAAGCACTCGCCCCAGCAATTCAATGCCGACCGGCAGATGCCGGCTGCGGTCACTTGGCCGGCGCTTAGGATTTTTTTTATCTTTGGTGCCGCCGGTTGGTGCTTCTTCAGTTGGGAACACCGGGGCACCTGGCACCACGCCGTCAAGGTCACTGTGTGGCATCAAAAAGAGTCGGTCGCCGTCAAATCCGACTACTTCGGCATCAATTTTCAGCCCGCTGGGCAAATGAATGGCGCAGGCACTTCCCACCGGTAATTTCAGGCCAACTGCCTCCATGACTAAGCCGGTCACCTTGGTCACTCTGCCGGATAATAAGGTGGGCTCGGTATGCGCAATCTGCTCTGTGCAGTCGGCAAACATGGATTTCCAGGACAGGGTAGCGGAATTCAACTTATTCTCGATCCGGTGTAACGATGTTTTTCGTCAGTGCGTCGGTCAGCCGCTGCCAGCGTGTCGCTACTGTGGCATCAAGTAAGTTTTGCGGTGATTCTAGCTTGCAGCCACCACGTTGTATATGGCTGTCGGCAATGATGCGCCAGCCGTTTTTTTCAAGCTCGCCACCCATCTGGTTTTTGATGATGAGGGCGTCATCCGGATGCACAATCAGCTGGGCCGATTGCTGCAGCGCGGGCAGTTGCTCTATGGCTTCCCGCACGATGGGTAAAATGATTTCCGGATCGATATCAAACTTGTGCCTGGTCATAGCTTGCGCCAGATCGATCGCCAGTGTCAGTAAATCCTGGCCCATGTGCGCGCTGGCATTGGCAATTTGTTCGGCAAGACTGTGGCTTAGTTGCGCAAGGCTGCTGACCTGCGCTGCCATATCGGCAGCGCTTTCGGCAAAGCCGTCATGTTTTCCTTCTTGCAAACCTAATGCGTACGCCTCTTCATAGCCCCTGGCGTAACCTTCAAGGCGGGCGCTTTCCCGTGCTTGCTCGGCGTCTTCGTCGCTAAGCTGAGCGACAACCAAGGGTTCGGCGACGTGTGCCGGTTGTTTCTCATCAAACGACGCCATTTCCCAGCGCTGGAAGGCAGAAAGTTCGCCTTTGGGCACGTTGTTAGACATAAGAATCTTCGCCTTTCGCGCCTAACATGATTTGTCCTTCATCGGCCAGCCGTCGCACAATCAGCAATATCTGCTTTTGTTGCGCCTCGACTTCAGATAAGCGCACTGGCCCTTTCGACTCCAGGTCTTCCCGCATCATTTCTGCCGCGCGCTGCGACATATTTTTAAAGATTTTTTCGCGCATATCCGGATTAGCACCTTTCAAAGCGACGATCAGCGAATCGGATTGCACTTCGCGTAACAATAGCTGGATGCCTCTATCATCAATTTCAAGAATGTTGTCGAAAACAAACATCTCGTCCATGATTTTTTCTGCCATGTCGCCGTCATATTTACGTAGATTTTCCATGACCGACGCCTCGTTCTCGCCGCTCATAAAGTTGAGTATTTCCGCCGCAGCACGCACGCCGCCTATCGATTTTTTCTTCAGGCTTTCATTGCCGGTCAATAATTTTGTCAGGACGTCGTTGAGTTCTCGTAATGCCGCTGGCTGAATACCGTCCAGCGTGGCAATGCGCAAAATCACATCGTTGCGCAGGCGTTCGGAAAAGTGATTCAGAATCTCGCAGGCCTGGTCACTTTCCAGATGCACCAGGATAGTGGCGACAATCTGCGGGTGTTCATTCTTAATCAGTTCGGCCACCGAGGGCGAATCCATCCATTTCAGGCTTTCTATGCCGCTGGCATCCTTGCCGCCCAAAATGCGGTTGAGCAACGACGATGCCTTGTCGTCGCCGAGCGCCTTGGTCAGGACATTGCGAATATATTCGTCAGAATCCAAGCCAACCGAGGAACTGACATTGGCCAGCGATTTAAATTCTTCCAGCACCTTGGCGATACTCTCATGCGGAATCGCGCCGATAGACGCCATCGCCGCGCCAATTTTCTGCACTTCGCGCGGGCCAAGATACTTTAATACTTCCGCTGCGCCGTCTTCGCCCAGAGCGAGGATCAGGGTTGCTGCTTTTTGTACGCCGTCGTCACTCATTGCTCACCCATGATTTAATTACGTTAGCGACAATTTTCGGGTCGCTCGCCGCGAGTTGTTTTGCCATCTCCAGATTTGCCTCATAGGCCGACACAGGTTTGATCGGCTGGCCATCAGCATCTTGCGACAAGCTCACTACAGAACCATCTTCATTCTCATCGCCGTCTTGTTCCTGACGCTCTTTGGCTTTTTCTGCCAGTGCGTCCTCTTCCGCCTTTTTATCAGCTTTTGATTTATCCATCTCTTTCCCCATTATTTTATACAACATGGGTTTGAGATAGCCAAAGAAAAGATAAAGAAGCACTAAGGCCGTGAGTAAATATTTGCCAACGTCTTTCGCCATCTGAATAGAATCTGGCTGCTTCCAGATCGGCAAATCGACTACAGACTCTTTTTCCGGTCCGGCAAAGGGGCTGTTAACGACATTTAAGGTGTCGCCGCGTTCCTTATTAAAACCCATGGCCTCTTTGACCAGATCGCTGATCTGGTTTTTCTCTAACTCCGTTAACGGTTTGCTGCTGATTTTTCCGGCTTTGTCGGTTTCATTCTTAAAATTAATTACCACCGCGACCGACAAGCGTTTCACGCCGCCCATCGGCTGCTGGGTGTACTTGATGGTCTTGTCGACTTCGTAATTAACGGTAGAGTCTTTCTGGCTTAATCCGGCATTCGATGCCGAGGTAGTTTGATTCGCCGCTGCGCCACTGGCGCTAATCGGGGCAGTCGCCGGGGCCGGTGGCTGGTTAGATAGTGCGCCCGGAATGCCGGAAGCGTTTGCGTTTTTATTGTACGCCTCGCTCGATTGCTGGCTGCGGATGGTCGACGCCTCTGGTGGTGAATTTGGCCGGTAACTTTCTGCTGCCTGCTCGCTGCGTGAAAAATCAATATCCGCGGTCGCTTCCGCGCGCACATTGCGTGCGCCGACGATAGGCGAGATGATGGACTCAATACGCTTGACAATATTGTCCTGAAAATCCTGCACATATTTTAATTGTGACGGGTCTAAATTATTGCCCATCACTTGTTTGCTCGGGTCGGATAATAAATTACCGTTTTGGTCGACAATGGTCACGCTCTTTGCTGACAGTTCAGGCACGCTGCTTGCCACCAAGTGCAAAATAGCATTCACTTGCTGCTGATCGAGTACCCGGCTAGGGTATAAATTAAGTAAGACAGAGGCGGTAGGCTTTTGTTGGTCGCGAATGAACACCGAGGATTTCGGCATCGCCAGATGAACCCTGGCAGTTTGCACCGCCGAGACGGCCTGAATCGAGCGCGCTAACTCACCTTCCAGTGCTCTTTGAAAATTGACTTGTTCTAAAAATTGAGATGTTCCCAATTTTTGATTTTCCATTAACTCAAAGCCGACATTCCCGCCTTTGGGTAGGCCTTGCGAGGCTAATTTCAGTCTTGCATCATGTACCTGATTGGCCGGCACCAGAATGGCAATGCCGCCTTCCGAATATTTATACGGAATATTCATTTGCTGCAAAGAGGCAACGATGGCGCCGCCGTCTTTATCATTAAAATTGGAAAAAAGAACGCGATAATCGGGTTGCTGACTCCACATCCAGATTCCTGCCATGATCGCCAGCGTGACCGCAGCACCGACCGACAGCATAATCGTCCGCATGCCCGGCGTTTGTGTAATGCCAAAAATCGTCGGAAGCGCCGCAGCGGGCGCGACCATGCTTGCATCGTCAGCTGTTGCCATCATGATTCCTCAGCCGCTTGTTTTTGATAAATGTGTACTGCATTTGCCATTCCATTCCGGGTTTTTTCCTTAATACCGATTTTGCTACTATTGTGAGAATTCAATTGCATGAAAAACGCCGCTTTCCCCTCGCTGCTCTTGGCTACGTTTCCTGGCGCAGATGATAAGGTACTCTGGTGACTAATTATCGGAGTAAATAATGAAAGTAGGAGCGATCGATACCAGTCGGATAGAAGCGATGGTCGCGCAATTGAAGGCTGCCGGCGCCAGAATGGAATCGAATGCGGTGAACGGCATCAGTGCAGGTATCAGTACCGGCATTCAGGCCCCGGCCAAATTGGATTTTGCCGATGCCTTGAAGGCTTCGCTGGACCAGGTGAATACGGTACAGATGTCGTCGCAGCAATTGGGGCAAAAATTTGCCTTGGGCGATGATAAAGTGAGCCTGTCGGATGTCATGATCTCTATGCAAAAGGCGAATATCTCGTTTCAGACCACGGTTCAGGTGAGAAATAAATTGGTTTCCGCCTACCATGACATCATGAACATGCAAATATAGCCCAATCACCTGACGGGCGGCAAGGGCGCAGAGCTAACAGCGCTTGCGCTTTGCCGCTGCCTTAGCCAGACTAAATACGTCCGGTTATTTTGGCATTGCGCTCCCGTTCTAATTTCATGATGTAGCGTTGAATGCTGGCAAGAACCGTACCGGAGAGGTTAATAAACTGGCAGCCAAGACGGCGGTTGGTTTTGCCATTGAGAAGAATTAAATCCTGTGAATTTCTAATCTGTAAGGTTACTTCAACGACGCCGGTGACAGGTAAATTGATTTTGCATTTGTCGTAGACTTTGCCGATTTCATTCTCGAGGACGCGGCGGTCATCGAGCAAGGCGATCCCGCCACAGCTAATATCTACCAATGAGAGCTTTACGTTGCCAATGCTGTCGCTGCCAATTTCTGCGTCTTCCAGTGGTGCGATACAGTGGATCGGGTTCGATAATGGCGTGTTGATGCGGTAATACTCACGTCGCTGTAAGCGTATCAGACTAACCGGAATCGCCAGTTGCAGGGCAGGGCGGCCTTCAAACGTGGTGCGCTGAATACTGGAAGAAGAAAACTGTATGCTAATTCTGTCTAACAAGCCTTCAAAAAATACCCGTGACGCCTCGACAATGCGCTGATTGCTAAGTTGCCCCGGTGCACTGTCTATGGTCACCGTGTTATTACCATCATCCAGATCCAGTACCGAGGTAATAAATATTTCTGAGCCACCGTTAATCATCATGCTGATTAACTGATTACTTTCTTTTAATCCACGTAACAAGGCAATAATTTCCCGTCGGGAATCGACCTGAAACGGACTTTGATTTTCGGTGCCAAGTGCGGGAGGGGTAGATTGCATAGATGTAATATAAAATTTAAGGTGGCCGCTTTTGTCCGGCATTGGCCGAAGTAGCGTGTGATTTTTCAGTCTCAATATGGTATAGCCAAGCGAGTAGTTCCGCAACAACACGATACAAAGCCGGCGGTATATCCTCGTCTAAATCGACTTTCATGAGTAAAGACACAAGTTCTTTTGACTGATGAATATGTACCCCATGCTCTTTGGCTCTGGCAATAATCTGCTCGGCGATCAAGCCTTTGCCTTTTGCCACAATGCGCGGCGCAGTATCACCGGTCTGATACGCAAGCGCCACGGCATTTTGCCGGTTTGGATCAGGCTTGTTCATCTTGCTTCACGCTAAAAGATTCTAAAGACATCTCAATCTGTTGCAAAGCATCGGCTAGTACCGGCGCATATTCCTGCAAAGACTGCACAGTGGTGGTCGAATCCGTGCGAATGAGTAGTTGCAGATGGCCGGCATGCATATTGATTGTCGCTGCCACGACACCTAATTGTGGCAATTCAAACCTTACCGTACTTTGCCAGCTGGGCGCTGCATCGTTCTGGGCGGTATTATCTTGCGCTTGCCTGGGTTCGCGTTTGATGTCCCAGTCAAAAGGCACATCAGACAGTAATTTGCCTTGCCAGACTATTTTTTGTTGTTCCAGCGTTTCCAGTTGCAAATGTATCATCTGCGTCAGTGCTAATTGTTGTTCCGGGCTGGTCGCATTCAGACCCGCATTGGCTGCCACATTCACCAATTGCGCCTGGGGTTCGCGTTGCAGATCAGCAAGGGAGAGTTTCCCGTCAGCCCAATTTGCCACATGCGATTCGTAAAACAGGCCGCTAGAAGACATACTCTGCTGCAAATGTGCCGCCAGTTTTTCTGGTTGACGAAGCTCTTCCGCATGTTGTAGCAGAGGCGTGGGATTGAGCAAAGCATTCGAAGCGCCGTGTTGTTGCGCGTCTTTTAAAATACTGTCGATCAGTTTTCCGGTGCTGCTAAGAATAGTCGGCGCGCTTGCTGCCTGCGTGTCAGCCAGACCGGCAGTCGCCGTTTTGCCATCACCGGCAACGGTTTTTGCCGCAGCCACAGAGTCGGCGCGCGCTGTAGCCGTGTCCAGAAGCGTGGCATCGGATACAGATAGTCGGGCTTGCTCGGTCGGGTTGTCTTGCAGGAAATGACTGATCAGGTCTTGCCGGGAGAATAGTGCCGTGATCGTTTCGCCCTGCGCCCCCTCAAGTAAAAAAGTTGGGCGGGGTGTCAGGGCAACCAGTGTTAAGGGAATCGAATCGCCCACTTTGGTGTTTTGCGGCAGCGCCATTCGCGCCGTGGCGCCCGCTAACTTAACAAAAAAAGTGCCATCGTTCAGTTTCGATAAAATTTCCCCCTGAACCGGCTTGCCAATCGCCAGCTGGTCCAGTCTGGAGGCCAGCTCTTGTTTGGTAGAAGCAATCGAGCCGACAGCAGAGGGCGCCTCTACGGCCGCAACCGGCCTGACAGAATTATCGAGCCGTGGCAGCATAGTGGCGTTTCATGGTAAAAGGGCACAAGAAAGCGCGAACGTCCTGGTTAGCCGGCGTAATTCGCACCGTAAGTTTTCGATAGTTTTAAGTTAGTGCTGGAGTTTTTCATCAAATTTGCCAGATTCGCCATCCACGGTTCGGTGATATCCCGAATTTCTTTATCATCTGCCAGAATTTTTTTAATGATGCGAATTTTTTTTGCCCGGATGTCAGCGGGCAGTTCCAGCGGCACCTCATTGTCGCGCAGACCCTGCACCCGGCAAGCACAATCGGCCTCTAATTTTGACAATAATTCCCAGTCACCGGTGCGTGCAGCACCAAGCATGCCGGCGGTAATTTCCGCCACGTTTTCATACAACGAAATCAGTTCCAGATTATTCATGATGAATCAAGCCTCAACAAATTTGGTAGGGCGGGGTGACAAAGCATCAAGTGCCACGCGCGGTTGTTCAACCACAGCGGTATTGACGGGGTTAATCGCTTCCCACGAAACTTTTAAATCGCGTAGCAAGGTTTGCACCTCCGTCAGCATCTCCACCTGATTGTTCAGATTAGCCTGAACCAGGCGGTTAGTCATGTACTCGTACAAAGAATCCAGACTCAGCGCAATGTCACCGCCGGATTTTTTATCGAGGCTGGCGCGCAAACCGTTCTCAATAATTGCTATTGCTTTGGAAATGGAATGCCCTTTAGCGGCAATATCTTTGTTATTCATATGATTAATGGCATTCGAAATTGCCACGATCGCGCCGTCAAACAGCATCACTATCAGTTTATGCGGGCTGGCAGCAATCACACCTGTTTCTATGCCAACCTTAGCATAAGCGTTTGCTCCGCGCGCTTGGGATGAGCCAAACATATTCACTTCTCCTGTAGTTCTTTTGCTGCATAGTGATGCAGGACGATTATCTGGTGCTGCTGGTCAGTGCTGCTAATTGTTGCGTCAAAAAATTGCTGGTGTTGTTGAGGCTGCTAACGGTTTTGTCCAGCGCACTGAACTGCGCACGGTAACGTGCTTCAACATCAAATAGACGATTATTGAGGGCGTCTCTCTGCTTGCCGATATCTTTAATGCTGCGATTGACACCATCGGTGGTACTGGAAATCGTACCGGTACTTCCTAAAAATCCACCAAGTAATGATGACAATTGTGAGGCATAGCCACGTGAAAAATTCACCGTGCCCCGTGCGCCAACAGAGCCACCCGCAATTAAAATCTTCAAACCTTCGGCACTTGAACCTGTTGTGCCGGCCAAAGTTTGCCCCGATCCAATTGCCGTAATGCCGTTAAGTGTTCCCGCGACATCGACCCCGGCGGTACCGGTTAATGCCCCACCGGTAATGCTTGAAGCGCTAGTGCCGGTGCCATCGGCCATACTAAAATTGGATGTCGATCCATACTTATTTGATTGAAACACCAAAAAGCCGCTAGCATCAACACTCACTTTTACAGAAGAGCCAGCGCTAGAGAACGCAGCAGTGCCATTAATTGACGATTGTATGCTTGTCGCCAACTGCGCAGCGGTGTAACTGGCGCCGCTAGTGATAGGGACGCTGGCGTTGATGCCGTCTAGCGTAATACTTAAGCTAGTGCCTGATGCAATAGTTGACGTCGGTGTGGCAGTGCTGTTAAGACCGCCTTGTGTGGCTATTTGGCTAATGGTTAAGGCATAGCTCCCGGCCTTGGTCGCGGTCGATGAACCAATAATACTTGCCAGGCTGTCGCTCGCTTTCCCCATAGAGGCAAACAAACCACCGACATCGCTGAAGTTGCTTGATAATGCGGTCGTGAGTTTTGAGGTATCTAAAGCAAGTGAGCCATCTTTTTGAAATGAAACACCAATTTGCGAAAGTGTCGTTAAGCCGCCACCTAGCCCGTTGACCGCTGTGGATAAGGTGTTGCGCACCTGGTTCTGTACGCTCTGAGTAGTTGAGTCGCCTAATAATAGACCGCCTTTTTTAGACGTTGCATCAAACGAGGTTAAATTTTTGATCGTTGTGTTTAGGTCATTGTAGGCTTTAACAAAACTCGCAATGCCGGTTTGGATGCCGCTAGAATTGGTTGCTACCGAGACTGTTGTCGTGCCAACTTTCGTTAAACTTAATGCGACACCTTGTACCGCACTTGTCACACTGTTAGATGCACTGGTAATGTCGATACCGTTGACATTCAAGCTGGCATTTTGCGCCGTACTGACCTCAGTAAAATTTTGCGTTCCTGCCGGGTCATAATTAAGAAGGCTAGTGACAGCCGCATCACCACCCACAGCAGCGCTGATTTTTAAACTCGATGTCACGCCGGTTTTACTGGAATTAAGTACTAGATGATAAGGCGTAGCACTGCCATCACCGACAATAGAGGCGCTCACGCCCATGCTGGCCGCATTAATGGCGTCGCGTATGCCTTGCAATGAATTATTCGTGCCGTCAATGGTAATAGAACCAACGGTCTGATTCGGGTCTTGGGTGTATGTGGTTGCTGGCGGATAAGTACCACTGGTTGCTGTCCCGCCAATGGTGCCAAACTGAAAACTGATTGTGGTTGACGTACCGCTGCCAATAGCATTAGTGGTATTGGCTTGGCCGGGGCTAGAAAGTCTTTGTCCTTGGGCTAATTTATTGACAGTAACATTATACGAACCAGCGGTAGCGATGCTGTTTGCCGTTGCCGACACGATCGTAGCATCACCCGAACTCGCCGTTAATGACTGAAAAGTAGAAGGACTGGTTAAACTGGATAAAGAAGTTTGGAATGCACCTAGTGCACCATTGAGTGACCCGTAGGCCGACAGTTTGGCTTGATAGCTCGCTTCTTTTTTTGCCAGCGTGGTTAAAGGCTGGCTTTCTACCTGCATCAATTTACTGACGAGAGTAGTTACATCCAGACCCGAACCGATACCTGTTGATTGAATTGGCACTTGCTTCCCCTTTACGTGACTGCACTATACTTACTTAACGGCAAAGGCAAATCAGACTTTAGAGGGGGATTTACCTGCTTATTTAAAAACACAGGAAAGATAACTACTGCGCAACTACTTTAGCGAACATTCGGTGAATACATCGGTGGATGTTAGGTCAACAACTACGCCGTTTGTTTAATTAGTAAACCTTGCAGTTTATCCAAAGATTTGGCAATTTCCAGTACTTCTTGTGTCGGTATTTGTCGTAAGACCTGCTTGGTTTGCTGGTCAATCAATTTGACGACGACCATACTAGAGTCGTGATC
>JBBQNW010000034.1:0-18028 GCA_038330335.1 Burkholderiales bacterium
ATTTCTGATCTCCGTTATTGCTAACGGTGTCGCTCACTCAAATAACTGACAGGCTTTTCTCTTGCGAGAAAATCCTTTGTATTTCTACTTCAATTACTTTTGCGAACATTTGATATTTTTTAAGTTTGACCAGCTTACCGAAGTAAGCTGGCTGCGCTTGCTATCAAGTGCCCACATTTATTGACTGTTAATTGTTAAAGATCGTATTCTGTGTTGCAGCTCGCTGATCGATTTGCACCGACCGGATAGCTTTCTCTGCGTCTTGCTTGTTTTGCGACAAAGCGTTGTGTTTGTCAGCAGCAGAGAGATGAGATTATGCGGCATTTCTTCTTACTCGTCAAGTCCCTTGTTTGCTGCGTAGTGGGCTGTTTCTTTTTGCTCGCTACCGGGGGATGGCGGGTGTGGTGTTGCGCCGCTTCTTTCCTTGTTTCTTTTTTTCTACTTCTTCCCGCTCGTTTCAGCGGGAGGCGAACTATAGCAAACCGGGGCGGCCTTTGGCAAGGGCTTTGTTTATATTGTTTGTATAAATAGTGCTCGCTACTTACTACTTACTTCTGCGAGTCAAATTTAATCGAAAATTACCCAATCCAAATAAGCTACTATAATTAGCTAATATGCAGCAATTGGTAACGCAAACCAATCAGCACAATTGCGTGGATGATGATCAAGCACTTTTTTTACCGGCACGAAATTGTTATTTCACCTCAGGACTCGCCGCTTTTACCTTCAAGCCCTGCGCATTAATACTCAATAAAATAAGGACACATCATGATAGACACAAGCTTTGGCTCGAGTGCAGGCGTCATTGCCACCAAAACGACAGTATTGCAAAATACTTATCGACTACTTTCATTAACACTAATCTGGAGCTCACTCACCGCTTACTTAGGCATGCTGTTTCCAGTGGGCGGATTTGGCATGCTTGGAATTATGTTGCTGGCATTTGGCTTTCTATTTGCGACCAAGGCTTATAGCAATAGCGGCACCGGCGTATTGCTCGTATTCGGCTTCACCGGACTCATGGGCTTTAGTCTGGGGCCAACCATGAATCATTACCTGAGTTTGCCACACGGGTCAGAAATAGTGGGAACAGCGTTATTGGCCACAGGGGCTGCTTTTTTGGGATTGTCGGCATACGTTCAGGTAAGCAAAAAAGATTTCGCTTTTCTTGGCGGTTTTTTAATGATCGCCTTGATTGGCTTACTGGTCGTAAGTCTGATCGGCCTATTTTTCCCTACACCCGGAATGAGTCTGGCACTTGCCTACGTCAGCGTACTTATCTTTGGGGCGTATATCCTTTATGATACAAGCAACATTATTTCAGGGCGCGAAACCAATTACATCATGGCGACCATTAGCCTGTATCTGGACATTCTAAATATGTTCCTGGCACTACTCAGAATTGTCACAGGATCGCGAAACTAAGCACCCCCGACAAAAAAAGCCCGCACAAATCACGCTGCGGGTTTTTTTACGACTTAACACCGATAATTCACTCTCGCTTTACACTCACCACCTCAATCATCACCGCAACATGACAGAAAAAATCCATACATCACAAAGTTCATCTATCGCGATGGAAGAGCAGCGCCAACTCAAGTTGCTACGCGCCCATCGCCGGGCGCACCGCCAAAAACAACCGCCCCACCCGCTAGCGGCACCGGAACACTTTGAATTGGCAGCACCGACTCGCGGTCAACGCCTGGCAGATGCTGTCGCCAAAACGATAGGATCATGGCGCTTTATTATCATACAGAGCACGGCCATTGCGTTGTGGATCACAGGCAATGTCATCAGCGGAGCCAGCGCATGGGACCCTTACCCATTTATCCTATTGAATCTACTGCTCTCGTTTCAGGCGGCCTATACCGCACCTGCCATTATGATGAGTCAGAACCGGCAATCAGAACTGGATCGCAAACACGCCGAAAACGACTATGAGATCAATGTCAAAGCGGAACTGGAAATCGAATTACTGCACGAAAAAATTGACCTCATCAAAGACCAAGAATTACTTGCACTTACACAGGCCGTCCGTGAACTGTCGGGTAAATTGGAAGCGCTGATGACGCGCACTAACTGACCCTCAAACGGCCCCACAAACTGACACTTAAATTGAGAATCCCTCGATATTTAATTTGCCATTAAGGACATTTCATACAATCAGTTTTTCCTGATTTTGTTCATATCTCCATCGCCAATGTGGTAACGGAGCATTTTTTGAATCTAAAAAATGGAGCGCCTATGACCTACAGAGCATGCCGATCATGCCAATGCTATGACTGATATCGCTGACTATATCGCTGACTATATCGCCAACTTCCCCATACGAAAGCCAACATAGGCGGGAATAATTTCAACCGGCTGACAATAAGGCGTGGTAAGGAAATAACCTGGCCACTTTCTACGATATGTTAGGTAGCGCACCGAAGTGCGGAGCCCGGATGCATAAGCTGCAAGGATACATTTGCAGCATCATCTGAGGAGATTCACGATGCAACTTGGCATGATTGGATTAGGAAGGATGGGCAGCGACATGGCTCGGCGCCTGATAAAAAAGGGTCACGAATGTGTCGTGTATGACATCCATGCCGAGACTGTGACCGAACTGCAGCGGCAGGGTGCCATCGGGTCTGATTCACTTGTGAGTCTTGTGTCGCAGTTGACCAGGCCACGCGTCGTGTGGTTGATGTTGCCAGCGGCATTCGTCGATCAGGAACTGGCCGGGCTAAGCCCCCTGCTTGATGCCGGCGATATCCTCATTGACGGCGGCAATTCCTATTACCGCGATGATATCCGGCGCGGTGCCGAAATGACACAACGCGGGATTCACTACGTGGATGTCGGAACCAGCGGCGGCGTCGCCGGACTTGAGCGCGGCTATTGCCTGATGGTCGGTGGCGAAATCGAAATCGCCCGCCACCTTGCCCCGATCTTCGCCGCACTCGCGCCTGGCGTCGCCGCGGCAGCGCGCACGCCCGGTCGCATCAATAGCGTCAATAGCGACGGCACCGCCGAGCAGGGGTTCCTGCACTGCGGGCCACAGGGAGCTGGCCACTTCGTGAAGATGGTTCACAACGGTATCGAGTATGGAATCATGGCCGCGTATGCCGAGGGTCTGAACATTCTGCGCGGTGCCAATGCCGGCAGGCAGTCGCACCTCGCGGATGCGGAAACGACGCCGATGCGCAACCCGGAGTATTACCAATATGAAATGGATCTGCCCGAAATCACCGAGCTGTGGCGCCGCGGCAGCGTGATTGGATCGTGGTTACTTGATCTCACGGCTGCTGCCTTGCACGATGACCCGGATTTTGAAAAATACTTGGGCCGCGTATCCGATTCCGGTGAGGGGCGCTGGACTATTGAAGCCGCGCTCGACGAGGCGGTGCCGGTGCCGGTCATCAGCGCTGCCGTCTTCGGGCGTTTTGCGTCGCGCGGCAATGCCGATCCCGCCAATCGCATTCTGTCCGCGCTGAGAAAGCAATTTGGCGGACATGATGAGAAGAAGGAATAACGCTAAATGAGTGAAAGCAACCACAGTGCTGCACCGTCGGATGCGCGACTGCTCTGCGGAGTCACGGGTGAGCTTACTTATAAAAAGATTTTTCCCGCACGCTACGCGATGCACAAACGGCGGACGCTGAAGGGCCTGACTGATTATCAGGGGCATCTGTTTGCACCGCCGGCAATCCCTGGGCAAACCTCAAGCAGTAGAAACGGCGCCCTGCCGGCGTTTCTTGGAACATGGCACAAGGGGTGACGGTGCTACGTGATGATCGGCGACAAATTACGCATCCTGGCGGCCGTGAAGACAATCCGGGGCGACCGTCTGACCACCGTCTTTCCATGCCAGGGGCACTACGCGCTCGAAATAAATCCTGACCAAAACCAAGCACCAAGCCATGCACCAAGCGCCTGACAAACACCGGTGGCAACCCTCGCAACAGCATCATGCTCGTCCGAGCAATGCATTGATTCGTTGATTCGTTGATTCGTTGATTCGTTGATTCGTTGATTCGGCGCGATTGCCGCCTTAAAAAGGCTATTCGATGGTCTATCAGAAGGTCTATTAAAAAGTGATAAAAAATGGAGCGCACCGTGATGAAACCCACACCACTCGACCAACTTTGCATCAATACCTTACGTACGCTTTCTATTGATGCAGTCCAGCAGGCAAACTCCGGCCATCCCGGCACGCCAATGGGCGCGGCGCCGGCGGCCTACTGCTTATGGCAAGGCTTTCTGCGTTACGATCCTGCCGACCCGGACTGGCCGAACCGCGACCGCTTCGTGCTCTCTGCCGGCCACGCCTGTGCTCTGCTATATAGCATGCTGTATTTATGCGGCGTCAAAGCCAAGGCCGCAAGCTATCTGCCGGGTGAGCGACTGGACCAGCGGCTGGCGGTGACGCTGGATGATTTGAAGACTTTTCGCCAGGCTGGCAGCCGCTGCACTGGCCACCCCGAATACGGCTGGACCTCGGGCGTGGAAACCACCACCGGGCCGCTCGGCCAGGGCGCCGCCAACAGCGTCGGCATGGCGATTGCCGAGCGCTGGCTGGCAGCGACCTATAACCGCCCCGGTTTTGAGCTGTTCGAGCATAAGGTGTACGCACTATGCGGCGATGGCGACATGATGGAAGGCATTAGCAGCGAAGCGGCCTCGCTCGCCGGACACCTGAAATTGTCCAGGCTATGCTGGATCTATGACGCCAACCGGATCAGCATCGAGGGCTCTACCGGCCTCGCGTTTACCGAAGATGTAACGGCGCGTTTTCGGGCTTACGGCTGGCATGTGGTGCAAGTGAGCGCTGCCAACGATCTGGTATTGCTGAGCAACAGCTACCAGAGTTTTCTCGACACGCCAGACCGCCCTACCCTGATCATTGTGCACAGCCATATCGGTTATGGCGCGCCGCACAAGCAAGATACCCGCGAGGCGCACGGCGAACCGCTCGGTATTGAAGAGGTGCGGCTGGCGAAGCAGTTCTATGGCTGCGACCCGGATGCCCAGTTCGATGTGCCGCCAGGCGTGACGGCACATTTCAGCGCGCAATTTGGCCAGCGCGGAACCGCCGCGCATGCCTCCTGGCGCAAGCTGCTTGCCGCCTATCGCGCACAATATCCGGATCTGGCCACGCAGTTAGATCAGATGCAACAGCGTGGCTTGCCGACTAACTGGGACACGGCCTTACCCAGCTTCGCAGCAGATGCCAAAGGCAGCGCGACGCGTGATTCTTCTGGCCAGGTGCAAAACGCGATCGCGGCCCATGTGCCATGGTTATTGGGTGGCTCGGCGGATTTGGCGCCGTCGGCCAAAACCAATCTGACCTTCGAATTTGCCGGTGATTTTCAGGCGCCCGGGCTGGAACATGACGCCAGTTACGGCGGACGTAACTTGCACTTCGGGGTGCGCGAACATGCCATGTGCGCCATCGGCAGCGGCATGAGTTTATCAAGGCTGCGCCCCTACGTAGCTAGCTTTTTGGTGTTCACCGACTACTGCCGCGCCGCGCTCAGACTGAGCGCGATGATGCAGCTTCCGCTCATTTCTATCTGGACACATGATTCTATCAGTCTGGGAGAAGACGGACCGACCCACCAGCCGGTCGAACAGCTCGCCTCCCTGCGCGCTATGCCTGGCATGCTGGTCATGCGGCCGGCGGATGCCAACGAGGTGGTCGCAGCGTGGCGCTTCATCATGCAATGTCAGGATAGACCAGTTTGCCTGGTGCTGACGCGGCAGGCAGTGCCGACGCTGGACCGTTCGCACTACGCGAGCGCAAACGGCGTGGCGTTCGGTGCCTATATCCTGGCCGATGCCGCCGACGGCAAACCTGCTGTGCTGCTGCTGGCGACCGGCAGCGAAGTCGCGCTGTGCGTGAGCGCGTATGAACAATTGAAAAGGGACGGCATTGAGGCGCGTGTGATTAGTATGCCGTCCTGGGAATTATTCGAAGCGCAGCCGCGCGAATATCGCGACCAGGTTTTGCCGCCAACGATCATCGCACGCGTGGCGGTGGAAGAAGCATCGGTGTTCGGCTGGGAACGGTATACCGGCTGCAATGGTGCCATCCTCGGTCTGGACACTTTCGGCATGTCCGCACCGCGCACCGTCGTCGCGCAGCATTTCGGCTTCACGCCGGCGCGCATCGTTGCCGCGGCCAAAGCGCAAATCGCGCGCCACTCCTCACAAAATGCACCCGACCAAGGCGATACGAAATGAGTCAATTAAAATGAGCCAATTCATGAGTCAATTAATCAAACCTTCTATGAAAATTAATCCTCTGGCCGGAACACCGGCACCGCCGGAGATACTGATCAATGTCGCCAGGCTGATCACGGCCTACTACAGCGAGGCGCCGGACCCGGCGATCGCGCTGCAAAGGGTGGCTTTCGGGACCTCGGGTCATCGCGGTTCATCCTTCGCCAAATCTTTCAATGAAGCACATGTGCTGGCGATCAGCCAGGCAATTTGCCACTACCGTCAACAACAAGGCATCGATGGCCCGCTGTTCATCGGGATCGATACCCACGCTCTGTCCGAGCCGGCGTTTGCCAGTGCACTAGAAGTGTTGGCAGCCAATGGCGTGGAGGTGATGATGGCTGCAGCAGGCGAATACACACCGACCCCAGCCATCTCCCATGCGATTCTCGTCTATAACCGTGCACGTAAAACCGGGCTGGCGGACGGCATTATCATCACGCCCTCACACAACCCGCCCGATAGCGGCGGTTTCAAGTACAACCCGCCGAATGGCGGTCCGGCAGACACCAGCGTCACTGCCTGGATAGAAAAAAAAGCCAATGAATTTCTGCAGAACGGCTTACAGGGCGTGCAGCGGATTCCCTTCGAAACGGCGCGCCGCGCCGCCACCACGCACCAGTACGATTTCCTGAACGCGTACGTAAATGATCTCGGCAATGTCATCGACATGGAAGTGATTCGCGGCGCACAGCTTCGCATCGGCGTCGATCCACTCGGCGGCGCCGGGGTGCATTACTGGCCCGCCATTGCCGACCATTACAAGCTGGACCTGACGGTCATTAATCCGATCGTCGATGCCACGTTTCGCTTCATGACGGTCGACTGGGATGGCCAGATTCGCATGGACCCGTCCTCCCCGTATGCCATGCAAAGCCTGATCGATATCAAGGATCGCTTCGACATCGCGTTCGCCTGCGATACCGATCACGACCGGCACGGCATCGTCACGCGCAGCACCGGCTTATTGCCGCCGAATGACTATCTGGCGGTAGCGATCGACTATCTGTTCCGGCACCGGCCGGCATGGCGGGCTGACGCAGCCATAGGAAAAACCGTGGTCAGCAGTCAAATGATTGATCGCGTTGCGGCCCGGCTTGGGCGCCAATTGATCGAAGTGCCAGTCGGCTTCAAATGGTTTGCCGCCGGTTTGCTGGATGGCTCGCTAGGCTTTGGCGGCGAAGAAAGCGCCGGCGCCTCGTTTTTGCGTCGCGACGGCAGTGTCTGGACCACCGACAAAGACGGTTTAATGCCGGCCTTGCTCGCGGCGGAAATTACCGCACGCACCGGACGCGATCCGGGCCAACTCTATCGTGACTTGACGCAGGCATTCGGCACGCCCGCTGCGGCCAGAATCGAAGCGGCCGCGACGCCGCAACAAAAAGCCAAATTAGCGAAACTCACCCCGCAGCAAGTGACATCGACCACGCTGGCCGGCGAAAAAATCGAGACTATCCTCACCCGAGCACCCGGCAACGATGCCGCCATCGGCGGCCTGAAAGTGCTTACGCAACACGGCTGGTTTGCCGCACGCCCGTCCGGCACCGAGGACATCTACAAGATATATGCCGAAAGTTTTCGCGGCGAAGATCATCTGCGTCGTCTGCTGGCGGAAGCACAAAGCATCGTTGACCAGGCACTGGCCGCCAACGACCAGGCTGAACAAGCAGAATAAGCAGAATAAGCAAAATAAGCAAAATAAGCAAAATAAGCAGAACAAACAGAACCGCGAAAAGTGATGACTTCCCGTATCCCTGCCAGCTTGTTGTCGGCCAGGCGAAGACGGGCGTGAGCTCATTGCGGGCGGCGCGGATTGGATGCATTTCGACGTCATGAAGGGTCCGGCTGGCAACGACGTCATGTTTGCGACCAGAGCTTTGCTACTGTCTCGGCGGCTTTGTCGGGTCGGCCATACGCTGAAACGCAGATTGCGTCAGTAGTAGTCTGCGCTTGAGCTCAAGCCCGGACATGCATCACGGGTCAAGCTGACCGCGGTCAGAAATTTTTATGCTGTGTCCAGCGCGGCATTATATGCACTGCGCCGCGCGGCGCGGTTGCAAGCGGCCCGATGATACAAAGCTCGCTGCGCCGCCGCAACGTTGGCCTGCTGGCCGCGCCAGATTTCCATGGCTGGCTGTTGAATCGCGCGCGAAAAGGAAAATGTCAGAGCCCACGGCAGACGTGACTTGAAGCGCACATTCATCGCATTCAGGCGGGCCGAGGCCAGTTGCGCGGCTTGGCCACCGGACAGGAAGGCAATTCCCGGGACAGCAGCGGGAACCGTGCGCAGCAGACACTGCAGCGTGGCGTCGGCCACATTGTCCAGCGTTTCCTGCGTCGCGCAAGCCAGGCCCGGCAACACCATATTGGGTTTGAGCAGCATGCCTTCCAGCGAGACTTTTTGCAGATACAGCTGCTGGAAAACCGTACGCAGCACATCCTCGGTCACTACGGCGCAGCGCTGCAGGCTATGGCCGCCATCCATCAGCACTTCCGGCTCAACAATCGGGACCAGTCCGGCTTCCTGGCACAAGGCCGCATAGCGCGCCAGGGCGTGCGCATTAGCCTCAATACAAGCACGGCTGGGGATGCCCGCGCCAATCGCTATCACCGCGCGCCACTTGGCAAAACGCAAGCCCATTTCGGCGTATTCGGCCAGGCGCTCGCGCAAGCCATCCAGACCCTCGGTTATTTTTTCGCCCGGATGGGCGGCCATCTCTTGCGCCCCGGCATCGACTTTGATACCGGGAATAATGCCGGCATCGCTGATGGCCCGGATGAAGGGCTTGCCGTCTTTGGTATGCTGGCGGATGGTCTCGTCATAGAGAATGGCGCCGCTGATGCTCTGGCACAGGTCTGGTGTGTTGACGATCATTTCCCGATACGCGCGGCGGGCTTCTGCGGTCTGGGGAATGCCCAACTTAGCAAATCGCTTATTGCAGGTTGGATTGCTTTCATCCATCGCCAGCAGACCCTTGTCGCCGGCGAGCAGCGCCCTCGCCGTGGCTATCAGTATTTGTGTATTCATTTTTTATCATTCCACTTCCAGTTGCGGATTTCCGGCATGTCTTCGCCGTGGGTATTGATGTATTGCCTGTGTTCGATCAGCTTATCCTTGAGCTGCTGCTTGAGGTAAATGCCCCGGTCGCCGCTCTGGGGCAGACGGTCGATGCTATCCATCACGAGATGGAAACGATCCAGATCGTTCAAGACGGTCATGTCGAAGGGCGTGGTGATGGTGCCCTCTTCCTTGTAGCCGCGCACGTGGATGTTGCCGTGGTTGGTGCGACGATACGTCAGGCGGTGGACCAACCACGGATAGCCATGGAAGGCGAAAATGACCGGTTTGTCCCGGGTGAACAACTCATCGAAATCCAGATCGGACAGGCCGTGCGGATGCTCGCTTGCCGGCTGCAGTTTCATGAGGTCGACCACGTTGACTACCCGGATTTTCAGCTCGGGCAGATGCTCCCGCAAAATGGATACGGCGGCTAACGTTTCCAGCGTGGGCACGTCACCGCAGCAGGCCATGACGACATCGGGAGCCAGCGCCTGATCGCTACTGGCCCACTGCCAGATACCAATCCCCGCTGTGCAATGTTTGACTGCGGCATCCATCGTCAGCCACTGCGGTGCCGGGTGTTTGCCCGCGATCACGACGTTCACATAGTGCCGGCTGCGCAGGCAATGATCAAACACCGACAGCAGGCAATTGGCGTCAGGCGGCAGATACACGCGTACCACATCGGCCTTCTTATTGACGACGTGATCGATAAAGCCAGGGTCCTGGTGCGTGAAGCCGTTGTGGTCCTGACGCCAGACATGCGAGGCCAGCAGATAATTGAGCGAGGCAATCTTGCGCCGCCAGGGCAACTGCGCGGTAACCTTCAGCCATTTGGCGTGCTGGTTGAACATCGAATCGATGATGTGAATGAAGGCTTCGTAACAATTGAACAGGCCGTGCCGGCCGGTCAGCAGATAGCCCTCCAGCCAGCCTTCGCACTGGTGTTCGCTGAGCATTTCCATCACCCGTCCGGACCGGGCGAGAAATTCATCGCCCGGTATGGTCGCGGCATCCCACTGGCGCTCGGTCATGTCAAACAGCGCTTCGAGACCGTTCGAGAGCGTTTCGTCCGGACCGAATACCCGGAAATTGCGCTGCTCGCGATTCAGCTTCACCACATCGCGCAGAAATCGGCCAAGTACATGCGTGTCGCCGATACCGCGCACGCCCGCTGTGGGCACCTCGAGCGCGTACTCGCGGAAATCCGGCATCAGCAGGTCGCGCAGCAGCATGCCGCCGTTGGCGTGCGGATTGGCGCCCATGCGTCGCTCGCCTTTGGGCGCAAGTTCGGCCAGTTCCGGCTTCAGACGACCCTGCTCGTCAAACAGTTGTTCCGGCTGGTAACTCTTCAACCAGTGTTCCAGTAACGGAAGGTGTTCAGGATGCGCGGCATCAACCGAGATCGGCACCTGGTGCGCCCGGAAAGACCCTTCAATCTGCCGGCCGTCGACCACTTTCGGTCCGGTCCAGCCCTTCGGCGACTTCAGAACAATCATCGGCCAGCGCGGACGGGTAAGCTGGCCGTGCACGCGCGCGTCCTGCTGGATATTCTTGATCTGCTCCAGCGCCCTGTCGAGCACGGTAGCCATCGCCTCATGCATCAGCGCCGGTTCATGGCCCTCGACGAAGTAAGGCGTCCAGCCACAGCCACGCAGAAATTGTTCCAGCTCCTCTGGCTCGATACGCGCGAGGATGGTCGGGTTACTGATCTTGTAGCCGTTCAGATGCAGGATAGGCAGCACGGCGCCGTCGGTTGCCGGATCGAGGAACTTGTTCGAATGCCAGGCGGTCGCCAGCGGCCCGGTCTCCGCCTCGCCGTCGCCGACCACGCAGGCGACGATGAGATCGGGATTATCAAACACCGCCCCGAATGAATGGCTGAGCGAATAGCCCAGTTCCCCGCCCTCGTGGATCGAGCCCGGGCACTCCGGCGAGGCGTGGCTGGGTATCCCGCCGGGAAACGAAAATTGAAGAAAGAGTTTTCGCAAGCCGGCCTCATCCTGGCTGATATCGGGATAAATTTCGCTGTAAGTGCCCTCAAGATAGGTGTTGCCCACCACTGCAGGGCCACCGTGCCCCGGACCGGAGACGTAAATCATGTTGAGGTCGTATTTTTTGATGACGCGATTTAAGTGCACATAAATAAAGTTCTGCCCCGGGGTCGTGCCCCAGTGTCCCAGCAGCATGTGTTTTACATCCGCCAGCGCCAGCGGCCGCTTCAGTAACGGATTGTCATACAGATACATCTGACCGACCGCCAGATAATTCGCGGCGCGCCAATACGCGTCCATCTTGCCCAGTAGTGCCGGATCCAGCGTGTTTGTATTTTTCTTCATCGGTCAATTTCCTAAGTTGATGCGTCTTAGCTGATGCGTCTTAGCTGATGCGTCTGAGCTGATGCGTGAAGGCCGCGAACCGTGCCCCGCCTGACACCCGCTACCAGCGTCACCGTTTTCCGGCCGAAATCAGGCGCCATGGTGTTGGGCTGTGCTTGGCGATGCTTCATTTTGCATCGAGCTATCGTGCTATTGAACAAATACTGGCTTGGCGTGGCGTGCTTCTGAACACCGTGCCTCACTGCAGCATGAAGTTGGCCAGCGCCTGCGCCACGCGGCTGCGAACGAGCGCGGCACGAGCAGAAGCTCATAGGTAGATGAACAAGGTCGACGAGGTGGACCAAGGTCGCTGTTTTTGAGCGCAACCTGAGAAAGCCGCGTGGATTTCGTGGATTTTGTGTGCCGCGTGTGCCTGTAGTCATGCGTATCTCCGGGCAGTGATGACAAAGAGGCAGTCTTACTCCCAATAACCAGGCCGGCCATGCGTGTCATACAGACGCACTTCGTAGTCGCGTTGCAGCACCGCCGCTTCATCGTAGGCCGGGCTATTTTTGATCGAGTCACGGGTCAAGCTCGTGAAGGCTTTGCGCTCGACCCAATCAATGCGGTCTATCCATTGCGTTGCGATCAGCACCTGCTTGCCGCCTGGCCACCAATTGCGGGTGTCGATGACAAAATACCGGATGGCCCAGGACTCATCGTCAAAAATGAAATCATCGATGTGCCCGATACTGCCATCACTCGCCTCGATGTGATACCCGCTGACGGTATCGATGCTGCGCAAATAGGCGTCGTCGGGGTTGACGTTGGTCTCGCGGTGTTCATGGCGCTCTGCATAGTCGGGCAGCACCACCAGCGGCATAATCGGGAATTCGCCATTCGCCCACAGCCCGCTATCGCCCCAGTAGGTCGGATAGCCGTAATAGCCGAGATACTCGCTTTCCTGCTGGCGCGAGACCGGTTTGTGGGTGTCGATGTCCGGGCTGTTGCGCACCTGCTCGCGCGTCAGCGAAACAGGGATGCTGCCGTCGCTGGCGAGCGGCTGTTTCACCGAATACGGCGATATCAGTACCTTGCGGCTTTCCAGCCAGGTGCCGGTCTCAATCACCAGGTAACGGATGGCCCATGCCTGCTGGTCGAAATAAACGTCTTCGACATGGCCGATCTCGCCCTCGGTCGCGATGACAAGGGACTTTTTAAGAGTGCTGACTTTGCGCAACATGATGTGAATTCCTTTGCTTGAGCTTGCATGGATAAAAATGCCAGCGCATTGACGAGCGCAGACGGGGGGATTTTTTCGATACCACGTTGTGCAACGGAATCAATCGGGCAACCCGGCGCGTCTGTCATGGGGCTCTGGGTACTCACGCTTGGCTGTCCAGCGGTTTATCGTCGTGCGGTTTGTAAAAGAGTGCGCGCGCAATGCTTCGCCCGTCTGTTCGATGGCGCACGCAAGGCAAAGATGCCGGCCAGCGCGATTTACGCTGCTATCGCATGGGCGAGGAATGGGCCAGAGTATTTGAGATTTTTACGATTTTAAAAGAAACGCCATGTGCTCTGGTCGTACCGCAAGTAAGAATCAGCAAGGAATCATCAACAAAGAATCGGGAGTCAATTTATGTTTCATAAAGCGCCGTCTTGACTTGCCAACTAAACATTAAATTCACCACCAACTTCTCTCAAGCAATCCTTACGATCCAAATCATCCGGCACAATCCGCGCCACCGGCTTCCAGAACGCGGATGAATGCATGGGCGTGAGGTTGAGATGGCAAAGCTCATGCACCACCACCTCATCGACAATGCGGTGCGGGGCCATGCCTGAAGTCTTTGATGGTATTCCAGCGGGCACGCCCGGGCACGAAAAGGCTGTTGTCGTATTCATACTGCGCTAGTCTTGGCGCTGGCCTCGGCGTTTTACCAATGCGGATGGAATGCGCAATGACTTTGTCTTGCTCTTCAGCAAAGCTGCCCGTGAGCTGTCAATGTGGGATTACACAGTCGCCCGGGGGTTATCCATGCTCATCAACAAGCAATGCGATACGATACGGCTCCTGATCCTGTAAAGACCTATGCCTTTGCCAGAAAAACTCAGTAAACACCTGAGGCGCCATCGCTTTCGAACATAGCCATCCCTGATACACCTCGCAACCATGCTCCTGCAAAAACGCGAGCTGCGCATCGGTCTCTACCCCCTCGGCTACCAGCGTCAGATCCAGGCTGTGGGCCAGGACCATGATGGTCTTACATATGGCGACATCGTTTTTGTCAGCCGGAATTCCATCCATGAAGCTCTTGTCAATTTTCAGCACACTGATTGGCAACAACTTCAAATAGGATAGCGAGGAGTAGCCCGTCCCAAAATCGTCTAAGGCCACACTGCAGCCTAAGGCAACCAAGGCATTGATCTGCTCCTGGGCCTGCTGTGGATGGGTCATCGCTACTGATTCAGTAATTTCAATTTCCAAGCACTGCGCTTTAGCGCCGGTCCGCGCCAACGTGGTGCGGACTTTGTCAGAAAGCTCGGGTTGTCGAAACTGCTGCGATGAAAAATTGACGGCAACCCGCAAAAATATCCCGGATTGAGCCCAACTGGCAATTTGCCGGCACGCCTGTTCCAATACCCAGTCCGACAAGGGATGGATCAGCCCTGTCGCCTCCGCGATAGGAATAAAACGCAAGGGCGACACATCGCCCAGAACTTCATCGTGCCACCGCAACAGAGCCTCAGCGCCGACTATGGCGCCGCTCTGCACATCGATTTGCGGCTGGTAATGCAATGTCAAGGCACCTGTGGAAATAGCCTCTTTCAATCGCGTATGCAATGTCATGTCTTCATGCATGCGCAAGTCCATCTTCTGGGAATAACAAGCATAGGCACCGCGCCCGGTTGCTTTCGCTTGGTACATGGCCATGTCGGCATAGCGCAGTAAAGTGTCGCTGTCGGTCGCATCTTCCGGGTAGAAAGCGAGGCCCAGGCTGCCTCCGGAGTAAATGTCCTGACCCTGCAAATTGTATGGCGCTTGCAGCGATATCAGCAGTTTTTCAGCGACACTCACCGCGTTTTCCACATCCTTCAGATCGGTGAGTAATACGGCAAACTCATCCCCGCCCAAGCGCGCCAAAGTATCGTTCTCGCGTAAAACACCACGAATCCTAGCCCCAACCTGAACGAGTAAGACGTCGCCAGCGGCGTGACCAAAACTGTCATTGACCGTTTTGAAGTAGTCCAGATCCAGAAAAATTACGGCCACTCTGGTGGCCGAGCGCCCGGCGCGCGCCAGTGCCTGATTCAATTGAAGGTGAAATAACCAGCGATTTGGCAAGCCCGTGAGTTCATCGTGGGTTGCTTGATGGCGCAGAGACTCTTCAAATTTTTTGCGTTCGCTCAAGTCGCGGATATACGCGATTGCATGGCGCTCCTCTTCGTTTTCCCAGTACCCAAGCGAGATATCAATCGGCAACATTTGACCATCGCGACGCATCAATTTCAAATCCATCTGCCCCATGGCACGGCTATGCGGCTCAGTGAAGTAAGCCCTCATCGACTGAGCATGGCGGGCGCGCAAATGTTCTGGCAAAAAAATATCGACATTCTTGCCGACTAACTCAACCGGGGAATAGCCAGAGAGTTGCTGCATCGCTGGGTTGGCCATCAAAATAGTCCCCTGTTGACTGACCCATAAAATGCCATCCGGTGCCGCGGTCAACGTCACTTGTTCGCGACGGCGCTGAATGTCCAGATACTCGAATGGTCGCCTCAAGGCTTCATTGAAGGTGGCATGGAAGAGAGATAAATAGGCAAATACTTTGTAGACATGCCCAATAGCATCGGCACTGTCCTTATCAACGACGCCGGACATCATAAAAAACAACTCTGAGACAGCAGACAGCGCAGCCGCAAAACCCAGAGCAAGAAGACACTCCCGCGCCAATTGAACGCGTCGGTACCAAAATATCCCTAAAGTAAGAATATTCAAGCCAACCACCAGCCACTCCAAGGCGATCTTCAAAGCTGCCGGTCGCATACCGCTGACAAAGAAAGACGGTAACTGCTCAGGCCGACTCAAGCCTGCATATCCGACCAGGACGACGCATGAGACCATGAGTGTCAGTGCCAGACGCCTGCGCAGTGCGCCAACTCTGGGGAGTGGCGGCAGTAACGCATACACCAGGAGTGTGACTGCCGCGAGGAGTCGCGCAGCCAGCCAGAAGAAGGTGGATTTTTGGGGCGAGTTGTGACTGATGGCATCTGGCATCCCGACATAGCTCATCATATGCAGGCTGTCGAAAAGTGCGACCCCCAGGAAGCCAATCCCAAGCAGAACCACGGCGCCTTTGCGGGCCGACAAGATGGCGCGATATCCAGTGATAAATACCAGCATCGCCACCACCACGGCAAACAGCTCCACGGCGCTATGCCAGAACACAAACTGCGTAGCATCAAGTGGAAGCAGTCGCGCCGCTTGCGACACCCACCAAAGCAGTGGGATACTCAGTGCAATCAACAACCAGCCAGCTGCATTTTGGTAGGGATGAGAATGTTTCAACGGCATAATGAAGAATCTATTTTTAAGATTTAAAGAAGAACATTCAAGGTTCTGGATTTATTTGCTGGTGCCGATTGAATCTTGACCCAGGGCGAAGCGCTATTTTTGGCAGCAGCAGTTGCGGATAAATTCATCAATCAATTTCCTGCAACACACTCTTTAATGGCAAGCAAAGGCATGCGGCAAGTGCATCTGTGTCATGCAAGTTGCCACATTCACCGGCAACAACCTGCATGCGAATGCGATAGCGTCTTCGTCGAGCCCGGGCTTTGTTTATCCCGCAATCCGAAGCTGTTGATTTCGCCCTTGTTTTTGACTAGGTTTAAGCGACGAGCCGCTCGCCGCTCGGGCAGACACACTGCGTTTCGTTGCCCCCAGTGCCGCGACTAATTTGAAAGAGTCCACCAAATCCATTAATGCAAAGGATTGGATTTTTAAACCCTCTGCGGCAGCGGCAGCCTCTTCCACCAAGGCGGCATTTTGCTGGGTCATTTCGTCCATTTGGGTCACCGCCTGATTTACTTGCTCAATCCCCGCACTTTGCTCTTGTCCGGCCAGTGTGATTTCTTTCATCAGGTTTTCGACGCGTTTTACGCCGTCAACGATTTCACTCATGGTGAGTCCCGCATCCTCGACCAACTTGCCACCGACATCCACTTTTTGTACCGAATCTTGAATCAAAGCCTTAATTTCTTTGGCTGCGGCCGCCGAACGTTGGGCCAGGTTACGCACTTCAGAAGCGACGACTGCGAAACCGCGCCCTTGTTCGCCGGCGCGGGCCGCTTCCACTGCGGCGTTCAAGGCCAAGATATTGGTTTGAAAAGCAATGCCATCAATCACGCCAATGATGTCAGAAATCTTTGACGAACTTTGTTTAATTGAACTCATGGTTGCCACTACCTGGTTGACTGCGACGCCACCTTTGATCGCAATCGCTGACGTATTGACCACCACGGTATTTGCTTCCCTTGCGTTATCAGCGTTTTGCTTCACGGTCGAGGCTAATTCTTCCATCGAGGAGGCAGTCTGTTCCAAAGAACTCGCTTGCGATTCGGTGCGTGCCGACAGTTCGGCGTTGCCAGTAGCGATCTCTGCCGATGCTCCCCGCACTATTTCTGTCGATTGTTTGATCTGGCCAACCAGTAATTTGACATTGGTTTGAAATACCCGCATGGCTTGCCCCAGCTGCCCCATTTCGTTATGCGTATTCGAGCTAATCTTTCCGGATAAATTGCCTTCACTCATCACTTCCAAATCCCGGATCATGCTTTGTATCGGGGCCAGCACCTCGCTAAACAATATGCTGCCTAGCCAAATTGCCAGCATGGAGCCGGCAATACCGGGCAAGACCAAAATCTTCGCCGCATCGTTATAGGCCAGCACGCTCATCGCGATAAATAGGCCTGCCATCAACGCCAGATAGCTGCTGATTTTTGCGCGTATCGACATGCGGGCCAGGAAGTTGACGCTGCGCCAGAGCGAAGGTTTGACCGCCTGCCCTTCCACGATCATTAAATTTTTATCGCCGTTGAGAATGGCACGGTAGGCGGCGTCCGCCGCCGTCACCTGTTCCCGGCTTGCTTTGACACGGATGGACGTAAAGCCGACCAGTTGATGGTCTTCTATTAATGGTGCGGCAGTTGCATCCACCCAATAATGATCGCCATTTTTACAACGGTTCTTCACCATGCCATTCCATGATTTCCCCGCTTTTAGAGTGCTCCATAGATCAGCAAATGCGGCAGGCGGCATATCCGGATGACGCACGATGTTTTGTGGCGCACCGATCAGTTCTTCCTCAGAAAAGCCGCT
>JBBQNW010000035.1:0-17769 GCA_038330335.1 Burkholderiales bacterium
CAGCTAGGCACGCGCGCCCGCACTGCATCGCGCGCCATGGCCAAAGCCGATACCGCAAGCAAAAATCTCGCCTTGTCGCTGATTGCCGCCGCTATTCGCCGCGAAGCCGCAGCCCTGCGCGCCGCCAATGAATTAGACCTGGCCGCAGCCAAAGCTGGCGGCATGGATGCGGCGATGCTAGACCGCCTGAGCCTGACCGACAAAGGGATCGCCAGCATGGCCGAGGGTTTAGAACAAATTGTCAGCCTGGCCGATCCTATCGGTGAAATTTCGAATATGAAATACCGCCCCAGCGGGATTCAGGTTGGCCAGATGCGGGTAGCGCTGGGTGTCATCGGCATAATTTACGAAGCACGCCCGAATGTCACTATCGATGCTGCCGGCTTGTGTATCAAAAGCGGCAATGCGACGATTTTGCGCGGCGGTTCCGAAGCCATACATTGCAATCAGGCGCTGGCCAAACTGGTGCAAGAAGGTCTGGCGGGTGCTGGTTTGCCAGCAGATGCGGTGCAGATTGTCGACACCACCGATCGTGCCGCGGTGGGCGAACTCATTACCATGCCGCAATATGTCGATGTCATCGTACCGCGCGGTGGTAAAGGCCTCATCGAGCGTCTGATGCGTGAATCGAAAGTGCCGATGATTAAGCATCTTGACGGTATTTGTCATGTGTATATCGATGACAAAGCCGATCTGAAAAAAGCGGTAGACATTGCCTTTAACGCCAAATGCCACCGCTACGGTACCTGCAATACCATGGAAACCTTGCTAGTCGCGCAAGGCATTGCGGCGCAAGCCTTACCCGCTCTGGCCGAGCTGTATGCCGCTAAACAGGTAGAGTTGCGCTGCGATCCGGCTGCCGCCAGTCTGCTCGCCGCTTATCCGTATTTGACTAACGCCAGCGCAGAAGACTGGAGCACGGAATATCTGGCACCTATTCTGGCAGTGAAGGTAGTGGCGGATATGGATGAGGCGATTACCCACATGAACGATTATTCCTCCAAACATACCGAAGCCATCGTCACGGAAGACTATAGCCGTGCCATGCGCTTTTTGCGCGAAGTTGATTCCGCTTCGGTCATGGTGAACGCCTCGACCCGCTTTGCCGATGGTTTCGAATACGGACTAGGGGCGGAGATCGGTATTTCTAATGATAAACTGCACGCCCGCGGGCCAGTCGGTCTGGAAGGTCTGACGTCATTAAAATATGTCGTGTTTGGTCACGGCGAAGTGCGCCAATAAACTTAAAAGGATTCCCATGCTCTGGATCAAAGCCTTGCATATAGTGTTGATAGCCTCGTGGTTTGCCGGGCTATTTTACCTGCCCAGAATTTTTGTTAATCTGGCGATGGAAACGCAGCCTATGGTCATTGAACGCCTGTTACTGATGGCGCGCAAGCTCTACCGTTTCATGACAATACTGGCAGTGCCGGCGATCGCTCTGGGGGTTTGGTTGTGGCTGGGTTACGGTATCGGGCGCGGCCCTGGTAGTGGCTGGATGCATGCCAAGCTGGCTATTGTTATTCTGCTCATCGGTTATCACCATGCTTGCGGCAGCCTGCTGAAAAAATTTGAAAAAAATGCGAATAGCCACAGCCATCTATGGTTTCGCTGGTTTAATGAAGTTCCGGTAATTTTGATGCTGGCCGCTGTGATTCTGGTCGTGGTCAAACCATTTTGATGGAAATGTCTTTTGTCATTATTTGTAATCGTACGACCATGAGGAGCCCGAGATGAGTAAGGTTTGTGAATACTATTTTGCACCGCAATCGCCCTGGTGTTATCTGGGGCATCAGCGTTTGGTCGATCTGGCCAAGAAATATTCAGTCAAGATTGAAGTCAAGCCCTGCGATCTCGGAAAAGTATTTAGTATTTCCGGCGGTCTGCCGCTGGCCAAGCGTGCGCCGCAGCGTCAGGCTTATCGTCTGGTCGAAATGCAGCGCTGGAGTGAGCAACTCGCCTTACCCATGCATACGCAACCGACGTTTTTTCCGGTCGCCGGTGATGCCGCGGCCCGCATGATTATTGCCGCACAATTGGCACACGGCAGCGATGCCGCCTTAAACCTGACCGGCGCCATCATGCGCGCGGTCTGGGCAGAACAGAAAAACATCGCCGATCCGGATGCCCTGGCAGGTCTGGCTTTTGATTGTGAGCTGGACGGTAAGGCCTTGTTGAAATCGTCTGACACTGCCAGCGTACAGGCCGAATACGACAGGTTCACCAATGACATGGTGGCCGCCAATGGTTTCGGCGTGCCATGGTTTGTGGTTAACGGTGAAAACTTCTGGGGACAAGACCGCTTAGATTTTTTAGAACGCGCATTTCAGAAATAAATTAGTTTTTTGCCACACCCTGAGCAGCGCGGTGCTGACCAGGTTTTATTATTACCACGGATAAAAGGTACACCATGACACGTTATTCCTATTTTTGCCCCTGCCCACGTGGCCTCGAGGCGGCACTGGCCGAAGAGCTCAAAGAAATCGGCCAGATCAACAACACGCTCCATGTGCACACTCAGGTGCCCGGCGGCGTACATTGCTCGGGGGAGCTGAGCGATGCCTATCGCATTAACCTGTATTCACGCATCGCTTCGCGTTGCCTGCTGCGCATGGCGCATTCCGGGTATATCAATGAAAATGATATCTACGATCTGACCTTAGAGCAGCCGTGGGAAGACTGGTTCGGTTATCACCATACCATCCGGGTCGACGTCACCGGCATCAAGTGCCCGTTAAAGAGCCTGGAATTTGCCACACTGAAGATCAAAGATGCGATCTGCGACCGTTTCCGCGATCAATTTACCCAGCGTCCTTCGGTCGATACCAAAATGCCGGACATGCGTATTGTCGGTTTTTTAGATGCCCGCAACTTTACGGTCTATCTCGATACTTCCGGTGAGGCGCTGTTCAAACGCGGCTGGCGCCTGGAAACCGGCGATGCGCCTTTGCGTGAAAATCTGGCGGCCGGCCTGTTACGCACCGCTGGCTGGAAGCCCGGTATTCCTTTGATCGATCCTATGTGCGGCTCCGGCACTATCCTGATCGAAGCGGCACAAATGCTGGCAGGGATTCCGCCCGGTCTTCATCGCGATTTCGCTTTTGAAAAATTCGCTAGTTTTAATCCCGAAGAATGGCAAGCGATCAAGGATCAGGTGAAAGCCAATCCGCTGCCGGCAGAACCGACTATCTTCGGTAGTGATATTTCCGGTGACATGATCGTCATGACGCGTAATAACCTGAACAAGGCCGGCATCAAATTTGATGTGCCGCTGAAACAAATCGAAGCGCAAGAAATTAAACCGCCGACAGAAACACCGGGCATCTTGCTGACCAACCCTCCGTATGGCGAACGTATCGGCGTGCGCGGCGACGGCAGCCTGGAACCGGATGAAATGGCCAGAGATTTTTTCAGCTCTTTCAGTTCGACACTGAAGCAACGTTTTGCCGGCTGGAGCGTGTTCCTGTTCACTGCCGATCTAGGTTTGCCGAAATTTTTGCGTTTAAAAGAATCACGCAAAACGCCTTTCTTCAATGGCGCGCTGGAATGTCGCTTGTTCCGCTTTGATATGGTGGCAGGTTTTAACCGGCGCGAAGAAGCCAAACCGAAATTAGATGCATCCATCTGAAGAATCATTCAGACTAGCAAGTGATGCTGTATTGAAAAAACCGCTGCATTCACACTGCAGCGGTTTTTTTATGGGCGTCGCCAACCGGCATTTTTGCCACTTCCGGCGGGCCAGACTAGTCTGAAGTTTGCTTGGGTGAAAAATTTGCATGTTTCTGCACGCGCGTGCTATTTACGGTAAGCTAAGCGGCTCAATCATCTCGCCGGAGACTCCTATGTCGCATGCCCAAGCTGTTACCTTGCCCGCCCTCAAAGACATGTCATTATTGCGCCATCAAGCCTACCTCAATGGCCAGTGGCTGAGCGCCAGCGAGTGTTTTGATGTCAGCAATCCGGCTAACGGTTCGGTGATTGGCCGCGTGCCCAATCTGGGTGCGCAGCAGGCACAGGCGGCAATAGATGCGGCGCAGCAGGCGTTTCCAGCCTGGTCGGGCAAAACGGGTAAAGAGCGGGCCGCCATCTTACGCAAGTGGTTTGACCTGATCGTTGCCAATGCCGATGATCTGGCCGCGCTGATGACCGCAGAACAAGGCAAGCCGCTGGCGGAAGCGAAAGGCGAAGTCATGTATGGCGCCAGTTTTATTGAATGGTTTGGCGAGGAAGCCAAGCGCGTCTCCGGTGACGTCATGTCTTCCACCTGGTCTGACAAACGGACGCTGGTACTGAAACAGGCGATCGGTGTTTGCGCCGCCATCACGCCATGGAATTTTCCGATTGCGATGATTACCCGCAAAGTCGCTCCGGCCATTGCTGCCGGTTGCACGATAGTCATTAAGCCGGCCGAACAAACGCCGTTGTCGGCGCTGGCGCTGGCCGAACTGGCACACCGGGCGGGCTTGCCGGCAGGGGTAATTAATGTGATTACTGCCGATGCCGACCAGTCGGTTATTGTCGGCAAGGTGCTGTGTGACAGCCCGGTGGTAAGGCATTTATCGTTTACCGGGTCAACCCCGGTAGGGCGGATTTTAATGCGCCAATGCGCTCCCACCATCAAAAAATTGGGGCTGGAACTAGGCGGACATGCGCCGTTTATTGTCTTTGATGATGCCGATCTGGATGCCGCAGTGGAGGGCGCCTTGCAATCGAAGTTTCGTAACGCCGGCCAAACTTGCGTCTGCACCAATCGGTTTTATGCCCATGTCTCGATTTACGACGCTTTTGTGGAAAAACTGGCCGCCGGCGCGCGCCGGATTCAGGTTGGTGATGGCCGTGAACCCGGCGTTCAGCAGGGGCCATTGATTGATATGCAAGCGGTTGCCAAGGTCGAGCAGCACGTGGCAGACGCCGTGGCCAAAGGGGCAACAATACTGACCGGTGGTCAAAAACATGCCGCAGGTGAACTTTTTTACGAACCAACCGTCTTGTCGAATGTCACAGACGACATGCAAGTCATGCTGGAAGAAACTTTTGGCCCGGTGGCGGCAGTGCTGCGCTTTACCACGGAAGACGAGGTCATCGCGGCGGCGAATAATACCGATTTTGGGTTGGCATCGTATTTTTATTCGCGCGATATCGGCCGGGTCTGGCGGGTCGCCGAAAAGCTTGAATACGGTATGGTTGGCATTAACACCGGCCTCATTTCGAACGAAGTCTCGCCGTTTGGCGGTGTGAAACAATCTGGCCTGGGGCGCGAGGGCTCGCGCTACGGCATGGATGAATACCTTGAAATGAAGTATCTTTGCATGGGCGGAATCTAAAAATTCTGATGAATGTTGTTCCATTCGCTCAGCCAGCAGTGCTCGCGGTGTAAGTCATTTCGCGCCATCTTGGTAGCCAATTTTTGGTGATTGGCTACTTTCATTTTTCAATAAATAATTTTCATGTCTACTTCTGTCAAGTTCGGCAATGCCGGATTAGCCACTTTGCTCGCTTCCCTCGCTATGCTGGGGCCTTTTTCCATCGATACCTATCTTCCTGCTTTTCCGGCGATACAGACTGGCTTGCACGCCAGTGCCATCGAAGTGCAGCAGACCCTGACCGCGTATATGTTGTCGTTTTCTGCCATGACCTTGTGGCACGGTGCCTTGTCGGATTCATTCGGGCGACGGAATGTGGTCCTGGCCTCGCTGGCGGTGTTCGCGGTGGCGTCTTTTGGCTGTGCCTCGGTGCATAGTATTCACTATCTCTGGGGGTTTCGTATTTTGCAGGGCGTGTCAGCCGGCGCCGGTGTGGTGGTCGGGCGCGCCATTATCCGCGATTTGTATGCCGGTGCGCCGGCCGAGCGCCTGTTGTCGCTGGTAACGATGATTTTTTCTATCGCACCCGCTATTGCGCCCATTATTGGCGGCTGGATCGTCAGTTACACCAGTTGGCGCAATATTTTTTTGTTGTTATTCGTGTACACGCTGGTGCTGATTTGGTCTTGCTACAAATGGTTGCCAGAATCGCTGCCGCGAGAAAAGCGACAACCCTTCAGTGCCGAGTTTTTATGGCGCAGCTACAAAAACGTCTTTAATTCCCCCTTGTTCTACTTGAAAGCGGGCACTGTCGCCTGTAATTTTGCCGGTTTATTCTTGTATATATCGGCTGCGCCAGCTTTCATCACTCAGCATTTAAAACTGGGGCCGGATCAATTTGGCTGGCAGTTTTTCCCCTCTGTCGCCGGCATATTTTTAGGTGCACTGAGTGCTAACAGACTGGCCGGAAGAATCTCCGCCTGGACTCAGGTGAATATAGGTTTCGGATTTTTGCTTGGATCCACCTTGTTTAATGTACTGTTTCATCTGATCTGGCCGCCCATGCTGCCATGGTCAGTAGCGCCTTTATTTTTCTACACTTTTGGCATGTCTTTAGTGACCCCCCCGGCAACCTTAAGAGTGCTCGATCTGTTTCCGAATACGCGCGGTATTGTCGCCTCTTGCCAGTCGGCGATGATGACGTTGTTAGCGGCGCTGGTGGCCGGAGTGATTGCCCCGCTGCTGGATCATTCGGTGTTGTTACTGGCCTGCGGACAGTTATTTTTTGCCCTGCTGGCCATGCTGCTCTGGTACACGGGAAGATCTTACTGGCGCGCCATGACAGCACAAAAAAATAGTGCCTTAGAGACGATAGGTTAAAAATATTTCATGACAGGACTTGAAATTCTTTTTAGTCGCCCTATTTGATGGTGCTATGCAGCACGAGACTTTTTTGTTTATAATGTGAACCAATTTGTCGATGTAGCATCAAACGGTGATGTTTGTTTTCTACATAAACAAGCTGTCTGTTTTTTGCTACAAGAGGCAAGAGTGTTGTTGGCTAGGCTTTAGATTTCATCAAGTTGTCACTTTCCGCAGGTATCGTGCTTGCTGTCGTTGGATCGTTTTAGAGGTTCAAGGCTGTAAATAAGACCTGCAATCCTGTTTTTGCTGTTGGTATTATTGTATTGCAGCAAAAATTAATTTTTATATTCTGGATACTATATTATGAAAAAATCATTCCTCGCGCTCGCTCTGATGAGTGCTTTCTCCGGTGCCGCATTGGCTCAATCAGCTGTAACCGTCTACGGTGTTGTAGATATGGGTTTGGCTCGTGACGACAACGGCGCGAAAACTAATTCCACAACTACAAAATTAGACAGCGGTCTGCAGTCTGGTTCCCGTCTGGGCTTCAAAGGTACTGAAGACCTGGGCAATGGCTTGAAAGCTAACTTCGTATTGGAAATGGGTCTGAACGTTGATACCGGCGCTTCCGATCAAGGCGGTCTGGCTTTCGGTCGTCAAGCTTACGTTGGTTTGTCTGGTGACTTCGGTGCTGTTAACTTCGGTCGTCAAAAATCTTTGACTTATGTTGCTTCCGAGTCTATCGATCCGTTTGGTGTTGGTCTGGCTGGCAATATGCATCGTTTGTTCGGTACTGTTACACGTCGTGACAACGCTGCAACTTACATCACTCCAAACATGAGCGGTTTCTCTGCTGCTGCTCAATACGGTTTCGGTGAAAAAGCTGGTAATAATTCTGCTAGCCGCACTGTTGCTGCATCCGCAACTTACGCTGCAGGTCCAGTCTTGGCGGCTTTGGTCTACGAAAAGCTGAACGATGCTGCTGGTAACGATGCTCTTGCTGGTAAGAAGACACTGGCTGGTGGTTCTTATGATTTCGGTATGGCTAAAGCCCATGCAGCTTACGAAACAATCAAAGGTGGCACTGCAGATGCAAATGTATGGATGATCGGTGCTACAGTACCGTTCGGTCCAGGTGCATTCTTGGCTGACTACACACGTAAAACTGATAAAGCATTGGCGACAGAAAATAAGTCTAGCCAAATCGCTCTTGGTTACACATACAGCTTGTCCAAGCGTACGAATGTTTACACATCATTCTCACGCACTGCAAATGACAACAATGTTGCAGTCAACACTACTACTGCTGGCGCAACAGACAAATTTGTCAACGTCGGTATCCGTCACGCATTCTAATCAAATTCGGGCGTAAGCCCGATTTGATCTGATCTGACAAGAAGGGAGCAACCAGTTATGGTTGCTCCCTTTTTTATTTGTTATAGTGACACGATGATCTAAGGGAACTCTCTGTGACTGCGCAATTCTAATGGACAGGTTCCGAGTGCGGCTGAAAAGGCTTGCGAACTGGGTTTTCAGTTGAACCTATTGATTGCTGTCGGACAGCAATCATATGGGAGCAGGAAATGAAAAAAATTCTTTTGAATGCCACGCTGACCGTTGTGAGCGCCATCATCGGTGTGTCTGCGAGTGTGTTCGCAAGCGCGCCTGCCCGCGCGGCCGAAGTGAGTGTGCATTGGCAGGAGCCAGATAAATTTACCGATATTCGCTCTGGCAATGAAGCTGCTCCGGTATTTCAGTCCAGAATGATTAAGGAATTTGATGCTGTTTTTGCTGATCTGGCAAAAAAAATGCCCGCTCACTATCAATGGGATATTGTGGTCAGCGATGTGGATCTGGCTGGTGAGCTGAGGCCGTCACACTCCCGCATGGGACGTGAGGTGCGTATCGTTAAAGGCCTTGACTGGCCAAGAATCTCACTCAGTTATACCTTGAAAAACACCACTAACGCAGTAGTCATCTCTGGTAAAGAGCAGATTAACGACATGAATTTTATGGCGCACTCTGACATCCGCTCGGGCGCTTCGCGTTTCTATTATGAAGAAAAAATGTTGCGCGACTGGTTTTTTAGGCAGCAACGCGATAAAATATTTCCTGAAAGATAGAGCTTAGGAAGAGGTTTGGGCTAGCCTGGATCATGTATCGACGACACCACTGATCGACCGCTGAATAGCGGCGATCATCATCCAGGATTACCTATGAATCAACGGGCGTTTCAGCATCAAACTTTTTTACTCTTACTGATTGGCGTTTCTTTAGCCTTTGGCTGGATACTGCTGCCATTTTACGGTGCTATTTTTTGGGGCCTGGTTCTGTCCATCCTGTTTGCGCCCTTGTATCGCAGGTTGTTGAAATGGCTGCGCCAGCGGGGCTCTCTTGCCGCCATCGCTACGGTGTTATTGTTTCTGATTGCTGTATTTTTCCCGCTGGCCTTAATCTCTGCGTCTTTAATGCAAGAGGGGAGTGTCTTTTATGAAAAAATCCGTTCAGGCCAGCTTGATTTCGGTGTGTATTTCCAGCAAATCATTAGTTCTTTGCCTGGTTGGATGAGGAGTATTCTGGCGCGCTTCGGGCTGGCGGATATTTCGACACTCAAGCTGACCTTGTCTGCGGCAGCCACCGCTGGCGGCCAGTTCATCACGACCAAAATTTTAAATATCGGTCAAATCACCGTCGGATTTGTGATGAATGTCGGCATCATGCTGTACCTGTTGTTTTTTCTGTTGCGCGATGGTGCATTCCTGGCAGAAAGAATTCAGCAAACGATACCGCTCAAAAAAGAATATACGCGTCAGCTATTTGCCAAATTTGCCACTGTTATCCGGGCGACCGTCAAGGGGAATATTACTGTTGCGGCAACTCAGGGCGCATTAGGCGGTGCCATGTTCTGGTTTTTGGATATTCAGGGCGCGCTGTTATGGGCCGTCTTGATGGCGGTGATGTCTTTATTGCCGGCCATTGGTGCCGGTTTGATCTGGGCTCCGGTGGCGCTGTATTTTTTACTGACTGGCGCCATATGGCAAGGCGTTACGCTGGCTTTGTATGGCGTGCTGGTGATAGGCTTGATCGATAATATTTTGCGCCCGATACTGGTGGGGAAAGATACCCAGTTGCCTGATTATGTGGTGCTGCTATCGACCCTGGGCGGAATCTCTGTGTTTGGGCTGAACGGTTTTGTCATTGGCCCGGTCGTCGCCGCCTTGTTTATCGCCACCTGGGATTTGCTGTCAAATGAAACGGTGTCATTGTCCGCGACGTAATCCTGTGCATTCAGCTTTCTTTAGCAAGCGTCACCATCAGCGCTCTTCTAGAGCGAAGGGCTCGATCAGCATGCTGATCAAGCCCGATGCGGGCATGCAATGCTCTCACTGACCTTGCGCTTCGTCACGATGGGGAAAGCATAAGGATGCCCCATCGTATCGATGCCAACCTATGCCTTGGTAAATTCTAAAGATGTATTTGCGGCAGGTGGATGCTCGGGACGACCCCGAATGCCGACAAAATAATGATGATCAGCAGAATAATAAATAGGACGCGGACAATTTGCGCTACCGGTGCCGGTAACGGTAGCATGCTCACTAGCCACCATATCAGTCCGAAGACCACGAGATAAACAATTAGGCTGATGATTAGGTTCATATTCCTCTCCAGTAGGTGTTGATAAACGTATTGCCAGGTTTTTTAATGAACTTGATAATATTTTTGTAGGGTTGCTGCCGTACACACTAGGTGGTGGGCGCGGCCTTTGCTGCGTATGCCTGTGAGGATATTGTTCTGCCGGAAACACAGAAGTCCTCCTGAGAGGACTTCTGTTGAGAAACACTTTACCGGCATTCACAGTCGTGCAGTAATCGCCGATTCACGTATTTTACGTGCTTGCCAATAGACGACCAGCAAGCGCCGCTGCCGCGCACTCACGCGGCTAGTGGTAATCAGGCTGACTTCGCAGGCTTACTTCGGTAAAACGATAACCGTGTCGCCAGGTTTTCCGGCTGCGCCTGGCTCACCTTTTGCGCCTGTAGCACCGTCATAACCGCTGGTGCCGGCGGCGCCGCTTGCGCCTTGACTACCTTCAGAACCAGTGGCGCCGGTCATACCAGTTGTGCCAGTTGACCCTGTTGATCCGGTAGCGCCAGTGGCACCAGTCGCGCCCGCTGGGCCAGGAACCGCAACCGGTACCGGAACGACGACCGGCGTTGTTGGACGATCACAGGCTGTTAATGCGATAGAGCCAACAAGTGCGAGTAAAAGAAATGAATATTTCATGATAAATCCTTTAGTTGAAAAAAGTTAAATGCTAATTAAACACAAACGTCAATGCAAAATAAATACCTGAATGTCTGTAAAAACCCTCCGGATAAAGCTGGTTTTTAAGTGATGCCGGGCACGCTTAGCACAATTCATTGATTGCCGGCATGGCACATCTCTGTGTCTGCAAAACCTCAGCAGATCAACAAGGTTTGTCAAAAATGCAGCGCTGCCGTACTCAGTTCAATCAAAACGTACCGATCACCGGCATTATCGGATGTCACGCGGATGTCACGCAAACCACCCACATGCCTGTCATCGTTATTCTTGTCTTGAATGATCAATCCGGAGCATGCGCCGCAATGACAATGAGCACTGTTCGGTAACGCACATATTAAAAATTAATTTTGTTTTATATTGATCGAACCGGTAATACAAAGCGCTCGTGATCTCATTAGTGTTTTTCATGGACGTGCGATTTGGCCCGCTATCGCAAGATACGCGGGCTTTTTTTTCGCTCGCTGGAAATTGCGCTACCAATATTGCCGCCGGGGTTTTTTTTATCGGATCATGACCGGTGCTGAAATTTGCCAATCAGCCTCAAACCCGCGTAAAATGCAGGCTTCGCGGGTGTAGCTCAATGGTAGAGCAGAAGCTTCCCAAGCTTACGACGAGGGTTCGATTCCCTTCACCCGCTCCAGCTATGCGTATTGGCTGCATTCGCTTTGTATCCGCCTCCTAGTTGTTTCGTCGTTGCCTCGTCGTGGTTTCGTCGTTACCTCCTATTTGCCTTACATTCTCTTCATATTTTTCTCTGTCTCTTGCCATGTCCGATACCAAACCCCTTGATGGCGCGAATAAGCCGCTTTTTTATGATCCTACTGAGCACCGCATTCGCAGTTTCGTGACGCGAGCCGGGCGCTTGTCTGATGCGCAGGGGCGGGCGATACAGACATTGGGGCCGCGTTATTGTATTGCGTATCAAAAAGCCGAACTCGATGTGGCGGCCGCGTTTGGGCGCGTGGCGCCGACGGTTTTTGAAATTGGCTTCGGCATGGGCGAGACCAGTGCCAAGATTTCTGCCCTGATGCCGGAGAAAAATTTTATCGGTGTCGAGGTACATACGCCGGGTGTCGGCAGTTTGCTAAAACTGACCGATGCCATGGGTTTGCAAAATCAACGCATTATTCAACACGATGCCTTTGAAGTGCTGACGCATATGATTGCGCCGAATTCTCTGGCGGGCGTACACGTGTTTTTCCCCGATCCGTGGCACAAAGCGCGCCATAACAAGCGGCGCCTGATACAAGGCCCTTTGGTGGCTTTGCTGGCTTCGCGCATTGCGCCGGGTGGTTATTTACATTGCGCTACCGACTGGGAAGAATACGCGGTACAGATGTTAGAAGTGCTCAGTGCCGAGCCAGCATTACAGAACACTGCGGAAGCTTACGCGCCGCGTCCTGAGTATCGTCCGGTCACCAAGTTCGAAAACCGTGGCTTGAAGCTGGGACATGGTGTCTGGGACTTGGTATTTACTAAGAAGTAGTCAGCTGAACGGCTGGGCAAAAATGATGACTTTGCCGGCGCTTTGCCGGCGCTTTACTTATTGGATAATCAGATCTAGTGGTGCCAGCAAGGCTTGCAGATCGGCGACGTTGAACTTGGCTGCCAGTGCGCTGTCATTGCCCAGCACGCCTTCTGCCAGCGCCGCTTTGCGCGCTTGCAGTTCTAACATCCGCTCTTCTATACTGCCTTCTACCACCAGTTTATAGACAAACACCGCTTGCTCCTGGCCTATGCGATGGGCGCGGGCGGTGGCTTGTTCTTCTACGGCCGGGTTCCACCATGGGTCCATGTGTATCACGGTGTCGGCCGCGGTCAGGTTTAATCCCACCCCACCGGCTTTCAGACTGATCAGTAAGATCGGCACGCTCTTGCTTTGGAACTGAGCCACCACGTTGCCGCGTTGTGCCGGCGCGGTTTTTCCACTCAGGGATAAATACGGCAAGGCTAAGGTCACCAGCAGTTCTGCGATCAAATCAAGCATCTCGGTGAACTGCGAAAATATCAATAAGCGGCGACCTTCTGCCACCAGCGCGGGCAGCATGTCGGCCAGCATTTCTAACTTGGCGCGTTCCATGGTTGGCGGTGTCTGCGTGCCTTTCAGCAGATACGGGTCGCAGCAAACCTGGCGCAGTTTTAACAGGGCGTCGAGGATGCTGATCTGGGCGCCGGCAAAGCCCTTGCGCTGCAATACCCGCCGCACCTGTTCATCGGCAGCCACGCGCACGCTTTCATACAGATCGCGCTGCTGGCCTTGCAGCTGCAGGCGCTTGATGATCTCGGTTCTGGGTGCCAGTTCGGTGGCCACGTCTTGTTTGCGACGGCGCAGGATAAACGGCCGTACGCGCTGTGCCAGTAGCTGGGCGCGCAAGGTTTCGCCATTGACTTCGATTGGCTTGCGCCACAGCCGCGTGAAGTTACCCGCATCGCCTAAAAAGCCCGGCATTAAAAAATCGAACTGGGTCCACAATTCGCCCAGATTGTTTTCCAGCGGCGTGCCGGTGATGCACAGGCGATGTCTGGCGCGCAGGCGGCGCACCGCATTGGCGCTGCGGCTGGCAGCATTTTTCACGGTTTGCGCTTCATCGAGTATCAGCAGATGAAATTGTTGTGATTCCAGTGCCGCCAGATCGCGCCAGATCAAAGGGTAAGTGCTGAGCACGATATCAAACTGCGGCATGCTGGCAAATAGTTCCGCCCGTTGCGGCCCTTGCAAGCTCAGCACGCGCAAATCAGGGGCCATTCTTCGCGCTTCGGCTTGCCAGTTAAACAGCAGCGAGGTGGGCAGCACAATTAAGGCCGGGCAATCGAGCCGGCCCGCCTGTTTTTCGATTAACAGGTGCGCCAGCGCCTGGGCGGTTTTGCCCAGACCCATATCATCTGCCAGGATGCCTGCCAGATGGTGTTGGCGCAGGTATTGCAGCCACGCCACACCGTGCAACTGATACGGGCGTAAAGTGATTCCCAGCCCGGTCGGGGCCGCCACAGCTTGCACACCGTCAGTCGCCTGCAGGCGCGCGGCCAGTGTACGCAGGCCCAGCTCGCCTTGCAATTGCCAGCCGCCATGTGCGCCGGCGCGCGCCGTCTGGCTCGCTTCCAGACTCACGCGCAGCGCATCAAGGCGCTGGCTGTCCCAGGACGACACCGCGAGCGGACTGGTGGGACGGCGTTCATCGGCCAATAGCTCCAGCATGTGCATGACGATGGCTTTCAGCGGTGCCGCCAGCGCGTCTATGCGTTTGCCACCGGGCGCGCGCAGCCGTATCAGTGCCATATCGTCGATTTCGGCGATTTGTCTGGCATGCAACCAGCGCGCATCACGCTGCAACAGATTCGCCAGTATGGGTACCAGGTCCAGCACTTGTCCGTCGATCTCTATGCCCAGGCTGAGCAGCCATGAGCCTTCGCGTGCAGGTAAACCCAGACGCGTGATGGTGGCAGCGCGGCCACGCAGGCGCGAGGCGACTTCTTTCCCTGTGACTTCGCCGCTATCAGGGTCGATGATCAGGTGCCAGGCATCAACCAGCACGCTTTCATGGGCAAAGCCGGGGCGCACCACGACCGCCCAGCCCAGCGCCTGTAATTGCGGCAATTGTTCGGCCCAGAAATCAGCAAAAAAATCTTCTTGTCGCAGGCTCCAGAGCGGGCCATAGGCGTTGGCTGCCTGGTCGCTGCGCCATTGCAGACTATTGGGTGGCAGTGGTTGCAGATCCAAATCCCAGACTTTATCGAGGGCATCGGCTTCGGCCCCCAGATCGCGTAATAGGGTCAGCGGCAGACCGTCGTTATCAAGCAATGGCTGGCTGGCGCTGGGGCGGCGATTCAGCAGTACCACCGGAGCCGGGGTTTGCCAGATCAGCGCGCTCTTGCTATTGCCGGTATTGATATTGCTGCTGTATAGCCAGTCTATCTGCACCACGGTGACGCTGCCGCCACGCGGGCCGAAAGCGCCAGCCGGTTTCATGCCCAGCAGGCCGTCGCCGCGTCCCAGCGTTTGCAGGGTGATTCTAGGCCGGAAATGGCCGACAATTTCTGTCGGGCGGCTCATCTGGGTGCGCGGCAGCGAGGTGTAATCCCGCTGTGGCCGGGAAGGCGCGTGGAGATGAGCTTATCCATGTTGAGAGGGTTTGGCGAAGGCAGGCTATATCAAATTAACTCAGGTTAAATTAGCTAAAATTAGCTAAAATTAGCTAACTCAGTTCAACTCAGTTCAACTCAGTTCAACTCAGTTCGGCAATCAGCGCAACAATTTCTGCGCCATAGCTTTCCAGCTTTTTCGCGCCGACACCGGTGACGCCGCGTAAATCATCCAGCGAGGTTGGTTTTGCCCTGGCGATTTCGCGCAGGGTGGCATCGTGGAAAATGATGAAGGCGGCGATATTGTGCGCCCGCGCGGTTTCTACGCGCCACCAGCGTAGTTTGTCGAAGATGCTCTGTTCTGTCGTGGACAGGTCGGTTTCGGCAAAATCTTTGGGCGACTGACGTTTATGCTTGGTGGCTTTTTCCGCCTTCTTGTATTGTCTGAGCTGAATTTTGGTTTCGCCGCGCAGCACGGCACGCGATTCTTCAGTTAGTTTTAAGGAACTATAGTTATCATAATCGACGGCCACCAGCCCTAGCGCGATCATCTGGCGCAGCAGGGCGCGCCATTCGGCTTCGCTTTTATCTGAGCCCACGCCAAAGGTAGAAAGCTGGTTATGGCGCCATTGCTGGACTCTTTCGGTATCGATGCCACGCAAGACATCGATCACATGGCCGGCCGCAAAACGCTGGTCGACACGATACACGGTAGAGAGAATTTTTTGCGCTGCCACGCTGCCGTCAAACGAGGTCGGCGGCGCTAAACAGGTATCGCAATTACCGCAAGGCTGTGAAGCCTGACCAAAATAATCGAGCAGTTGCACGCGCCGGCAATTAAGGGTTTCGCACAGGCTGAGCATGGCATCGAGCTTCACGCCTTGCACCCGTTTAAAGGTTTCGTTGGCCTCGGATTCATCGATCATGCGGCGCTGTTGCACCACGTCTTGCAAGCCGTAAGCCATCCAGGCGTTGGCGCTGGCGCCGTCACGGCCAGCGCGACCGGTTTCCTGATAATAGCCTTCTATACTTTTCGGTAAATCCAGATGGGCGACAAAGCGCACGTCGGGCTTGTCGATGCCCATGCCAAAGGCGATGGTGGCGCACATGACGATGCCGTCTTCGCGTAAAAACCTGGACTGGTTGCGGCTGCGGGTTTGCATTTCCATGCCGGCATGATAGGGCAGGGAAGTGATGCCGTTTTCATTTAAAAATTCAGCCGTTTCTTCGACTTTTTTGCGCGACAGACAATACACAATCCCGGCGTCGCCCTGATGCTGGGCATTGATGAAATCAAGTAGTTGCTTGCGCCCGTTGGCCTTTTCGACGATCTGGTAACGGATGTTGGGGCGGTCAAACGACGAGACAAACTGCAGCGCGTTTTCCAGTTGCAACCGCAGGATGATTTCGTCGCGGGTTTGCTGGTCGGCGGTCGCGGTGAGTGCAATCCGCGGCACCGAGGGGAAGCGCTCGTGCAAGACCGAGAGCTTGATGTATTCCGGCCGGAAATCATGGCCCCATTGCGACACGCAATGCGCCTCGTCGATGGCAAACAAGGCCAGCGGCATCGAGGACAATAATTCCAGACAACGCTGGGTCATCAGGCGCTCTGGTGCGATGTAGACCAGATCGAGTTCACCATTGCGCATCAGCCGCTCTATGCGCAGCGATTCGTCAAAACTCTGGGTAGAATTTAAAAACGCCGCGCGTACCCCGACCTCTTCCAGGGCATCGACCTGGTCTTGCATCAAAGCGATCAGGGGCGAGACCACAATCCCGACACCGTGGCGTAGCATGGCGGGAATTTGATAACACAGAGACTTACCGCCACCGGTCGGCATCAGTACCAGCGCATCGCCACCGCCCACAATATGGTCAACAATCTGCCCTTGTTGCGAACGGAACGCCGGGTAGCCAAATACCGTCTGCAACAGATGCAGGGCGTCGTCTTGTGCTGTGGTTTGCTGTTGGGTGTGCGGCATCGTCATACAGTCATGATTAATCTGCCCAGACGATGGTGCCGGTATATGCCGTGACTAAAATCATCAGGCCAAAAGCGATGCGATACCAGGCAAAAGCATTGAAATTATGCGAGCTGATATAGCGCAGCAACCAGCGCACACAGAAAAAAGCCGAGATAAAAGCGGCGACAGTGCCCAGCCCGAACATCGGGATATCGGCAGCCGATAATTCTTCCCGCGCCTTGTACAAGGAGTACGCAGTGGCACCGAGCAAAGTCGGGATGGCGAGGAAAAATGAAAACTCGGTGGCCGCCTTGCGTGACAAACCAAACATCATCCCGCCGATAATCGTCGCGCCGGAACGGCTGGTGCCGGGGATCAGGGCAAAAGCCTGTGCCGAGCCTATCTTTAGTGCATCCAGTAGCGTCATGTCATCCACAGAATGAATCCGTGCGACCGCATCGGGTGCCGCATTATCTTTGGTTTGTTTGCGTTCTACCCACAAAATGATGAAGCCTCCGATGATGAAGGCCAACGCCACCAGCACCGGCGCGAACAGGACGGCTTTGATTTTTTTGCTGAATAACACGCCCAGCACGGCTGCCGGCAAAAAAGCCACGATCAGGTTGAGCATGAATTTACGCGCCTTAGGGTCATTGCCCAGACCGCCAAGAACGGAGGCGATTTTCTGGCGGTATTCCCAGCAGACGGCAAAAATGGCGCCGGCCTGAATC
>JBBQNW010000036.1:0-17684 GCA_038330335.1 Burkholderiales bacterium
TGCACTGGATATTCCTTGGCAGAAATTCCCGTTACCTTTGGCGTCGGCTTATCAAACAATGCTAAGGCCTTGGCCACATGTACTATTTCCTCGGTAAAACCACACCAACTGGTAATACCGGCTGGTGTCATGTTATATAGACCGCTATTTTTCTCCCACCAATCCTGGCCTGATGTTGAGCTTTGTAATTGTTCTACGATATTGGCGGTACTCTTTGCTATCCATTCCGCAGAAGTCGGCGCACCCCATTGATCATTGACAACCTTGAGTTCATCGCGTTCTTTTGCCAGACGCAACATTGTCAGGAGGAAATTTTTTCCAAACGTCGAATACACCCAGCTAGTGCGAAAAATCAGGTGGCGGCAACCGCTGTCACGGATCGCTTGTTCGCCGGCCAATTTGGTTTTTCCGTAGACGTTGATCGGGCAGGGCGTATCTTGTTCGTCATAGGCAAGTAAATTGCCGGTTACATTCCGTTTAGTCCCGTCAAAGACGTAATCGGTCGAGTAATGAATCAGTGCCGCCCCTAGTTTTTTTGCCTCTTCTGCCATGATGCCTGGCGCGATGGCGTTGATTCTATGTGCCAGCTCCGGTTCACTCTCGGCTTTATCGACGGCAGTGTAAGCAGCAGGATTGATGATTAAATCAGGAGCAATTTCACGGATGGCTTGGCGTAGCGCATCGGGGTTGCCCAGATCCATTTGCTCGCGCGCAGGTATGATGACGTCTCCCAGACCTTGCAATGCATGTCTCAGCGCGTGACCGACCTGTCCGCTTGTTCCCGTCAGTAAAATTTTCACGCAAATACCTCGGCATCGGCAAGTGATTTTCCTTGCTGATCCTTGGCTGACATGACAGGTAGCTCAGTCATGGGCCAGTCTATTCCGATGGCAGGGTCATTCCATTGCAGACAGCGTTCGTGTTCGGGCGCCCAGTAATCGGTAGTTTTGTATAAAAATTCGGCTTCGTCACTGATCACGACAAAGCCGTGGGCGAAGCCAGGTGGTATCCATATCTGGCGATGATTATTTGCCGATAAAGTCGCACCGGTCCATTGCCCGAAGCGTGGCGAACTTTTACGTAAATCGACTGCGACATCAAAAACCTCACCCGAAGTAACCCGCACCAGTTTTCCTTGCGCCTGCAAAATTTGGTAGTGCAGGCCGCGCAATACATTTTTGGCCGACTTGGAATGATTGTCCTGTACAAACTGAACTTCCAGCCCGGTCAGTCCGGCAAAGTTTTTAGCGTTGAAGCTTTCATAGAAAAATCCTCGTTCATCGCCGAAAACACGTGGTTCCAGTATGACGACTTCGGGCAAGCTGGTGTTGATGAGGTTCATATAACTCTATTGAATTTAGTAGGTTTTGTTTTCAAGCAATTGTAGCAAATAGCGACCATATTCATTTTTCTTCAGCGGTTGCGCCAACTCTTCCAATTGGGCATCGTTGATATAACCACGACGATAGGCAATTTCTTCTGGGCACGCAACTTTTAAACCTTGACGCTTTTCTATGGTGGCGATGAACTGACCTGCTTCCAGCAATGATTCATGCGTACCTGTATCGAGCCATGCCATGCCGCGCCCCATTAATTCAACCTGCAATTGTCCTTGTTTCAAATAGACATTGTTGACGTCGGTTATTTCCAGTTCGCCGCGATGTGAGGGTTGAATGTGAGCGGCGATATCCAATACTTGCTGATCATAAAAATACAGTCCGGTAACCGCATAATTGGATTTTGGTTTCGACGGTTTTTCTTCTATGCTAATGGCTTGTTGTTCGCCATTAAATTCAACCACTCCATAGCGCTCCGGGTCATGCACATGGTAAGCAAACACGGTCGCGCCGTGTTGGTTTGCGTCAGCAGCGTTGAGTTGGGATTCAAAATCGTGGCCATAGTAAATATTGTCACCCAGGATTAGCGCGGAGGGGGCGTCGCCGACAAATTCGCGGCCAATAATAAAAGCTTGCGCCAATCCATCCGGCGTAGGCTGTACCGCGTATTGCAGTTCAATCCCCCATTGTGAGCCGTCGCCCAGTAATTCTTCAAAGCGCGGTGTATCTTGCGGTGTTGAGATAATCAGGATCTCGCGTATCCCCGCCAGCATCAGCGTGGTTAGCGGGTAGTAAATCATCGGCTTGTCGTACACCGGCAATAATTGCTTGGAAACCGATTTTGTCACCGGATAGAGGCGGGTGCCGGAGCCCCCGGCCAAAATAATACCTTTTCTTGCTATGGGTGTTGTGGCTGTGATGCTCATACTTTTTCCTGTGCTGTCGTCTCTTGGGTTTTATTTTGCTTGCCTTGATATTGCAGATCGACCCATTTCAGATAGTCGCCTGATTGCACCTGATTGACCCAGGTATCATTGGCGAGATACCACATGACGGTTTTCCGCAGACCGGTCGCAAAGGTTTCGCTCGGTTTCCAGCCGAGTTCTTTCTCGATTTTGCGCGCATCGATAGCGTAACGGCGATCATGTCCGGGTCTGTCGGTAATGTGTCTGATCTGGTCGCGGTAGCTGCCGCTGGCTTTCGGTTGTAACTGATCAAGCAAATCGCACAACGTATGCACCACACTGAGGTTGGTTTGCTCATTCCAGCCGCCAACATTATAGGTTTCGCCCAGTCGACCGTTTTCCAGCACGCGGCGAATTGCTGCACAGTGATCTGTCACATAGAGCCAGTCGCGCACCTGCCGGCCATCGCCATAGACTGGCAAATCTTTGCCCGCCCTGGCATTGGTGATGATGAGCGGTATCAGTTTTTCCGGGAAATGGTAGGGACCATAATTGTTCGAGCAGTTAGTGGTGAGTACCGGCAAACCGTAGGTATGATGATACGCACGCACCAGGTGGTCAGAAGCGGCTTTCGATGCAGAATAAGGGCTGTTCGGTGCGTAAGCGGTGGTTTCGCTGAACGCCGGATCTTCCGCGCTTAAGCTGCCATATACTTCATCAGTTGATACATGCAGAAAACGAAAAGCGGCTTTGTCGTCGGCAGCTAGATTTTGCCAGTAGGCGCGAGTGGCTTCTAGCAGGCTAAAGGTGCCATTAATATTCGTGGCAACGAAATCGGCAGGTCCGTGAATCGAACGGTCGACGTGACTTTCTGCTGCAAAATGAACAATCGCGCGTGGCTGATATTTCGTCAGCAATTCGCTGAGTTTTGCACCATCATTGATATCCCCCTGAACAAAAATGTGTCTGGCATCGTCTTTTAAGCTGGCAAGATTATTTAAGTTTCCCGCGTAAGTTAATTTGTCATAATTAATGATGGCTTCAGAACTTTGTGCAAACCAATCCAATACGAAATTGGCACCAATAAAGCCGGCTCCGCCTGTGACTAAAATCATGCTTGCATCCTTGTGTGAAAAAAGAAGACGTAAAGGCTGCAATTTTACGCGAGAAGAGTGCTAATTCAACGATTGACAGCTAAAAATGACTTTAAAAACAATTGTAATCTGAGTTAAATTAACAGATTAGATTATTGGTATTCGTATTTTGCTATTCGTTGCGCTATTTATGCTTTATTTATGCTTTATTTATGCGCTATTGCCGCTATGTATGTTAAAAGAGCATTAAATGCCAATTCTAAGCGCAATTTTTTATCTTAAAACGATTTCACGTCTGCAGTAAATACGCCATTCTTGCAAAAAAGATCGTGAAAGCCCCTTGAAATGACATGGGTACACCCCATTTCTCTGTTCAATATGTTATTAATTTCGGAGAGCCTCGATGCAATCACAAGAAAACCCTATGGATCAAAATAAATCAATTGACGCGGAAACTGGCGCGGCGGAATCGCTCGCGGATATGCCGGAAGTATCGGCTGATACTTTGGCGCAATTGGAAGCAAAAGTAGTCGAGCTGCAAGACGCTTTTATGCGAGCCAAAGCAGACGGTGAAAATATTCGTCGCCGCGCCCAGGAAGATATTTCTAAAGCGCATAAATTTGCTGTGGAAAGTTTTGCTGAGGCAATGGTTCCGGTCAAAGACAGCCTTGAAATGGCACTGAAAATTGAGACCCCATCGTTAGAGTCTCTTAAAGAAGGTGTTGAGATGACATTAAAGCAACTTAGCGCTGCTTTTGAAAAAAATCGACTGATGGAAATTAGCCCGTCACAAGGTGAAAAACTTGATCCTATGAAGCATCAGGCTATTTCTATGGTGCCGGCGGAGCAGGATGCCAATACGATTGTTACTGTATTGCAAAAAGGCTACACAATTGCCGACCGTCTGTTACGTCCTGCTCTGGTGACCGTAGCCCAAGCAAAATAAGAAAAACAGTAAAAAAACAGGTAAAAGTAGCTTGAAAATGGCTGTTTTTGCCTAATATCAGAAACAGAAGGGCCGTTAAGGCTCACCAGTATTCAAAATAATATTTAAATTCAGAGGGAAATATCATGGGCAAAATGATCGGTATCGATTTGGGTACAACTAATTCTTGTGTGGCTATTATGGAAAATGGCCAGCCTAAAGTCATTGAAAATGCAGAGGGTGCCCGCACCACTCCGTCTATCATTGCCTACCAAGAAGATGGTGAGATATTGGTCGGTGCTTCCGCGAAACGTCAAGCTGTTACGAATCCAAAGAACACCTTATATGCTGTTAAGCGACTGATTGGCCGTAAATTCGAAGAAAAAGAAGTGCAAAAAGATATTGGTCTGATGCCTTACACCATTTCGAAAGCCGATAACGGCGATGCCTGGGTCAGTGTCCGTGATAAACGTTTAGCACCTCCGCAAATTTCTGCTGAAGTTTTGCGTAAAATGAAAAAAACCGCTGAAGACTATCTCGGCGAAGAAGTGACTGAAGCAGTCATTACCGTACCGGCTTATTTTAATGACGCACAGCGTCAGGCAACAAAAGATGCTGGCCGTATTGCCGGTCTGGATGTGAAACGTATCATCAATGAACCAACTGCAGCAGCGTTAGCCTTTGGCCTGGATAAAAGAGAAAAAGGCGATCGCAAGATTGCTGTGTATGACTTGGGCGGCGGAACCTTTGACGTCTCGATCATTGAGATTGCCGACGTTGATGGTGAAATGCAGTTTGAAGTACTGTCCACCAATGGCGACACTTTCCTTGGCGGTGAAGATTTTGATCAGCGCATTATCGATTTCATCATTGATGAATTCAAGAAGATTAATGGCTTGGATCTGGCAAAAGACCCTATCGCTTTGCAGCGTATCAAAGCCTCTGCCGAACGTGCAAAAATTGAATTGTCCAGTTCTCAGCAAACCGAAATCAATGAGCCGTACATCGCGATGGCCAACGGCGCACCGGTGCATTTGAATTTAAAAATCACACGTGCAAAATTGGAATCTCTGGTTGAAGAGCTGATCAAGAAAACCATCGAACCTTGCCGCATGGCGATTAAAGATGCGGGCGTAAAGACTTCTGATATTGACGATATCATTCTGGTCGGTGGTATGACCCGTATGCCAAAAGTACAAGAGTTGGTCAAAGAATTCTTTGGTAAAGAGCCAAGAAAAGACGTAAATCCTGATGAAGCTGTCGCCGTCGGTGCCGCAATTCAAGGTTCCGTATTGTCTGGCGACCGTAAAGATCTGTTGTTATTGGATGTGACTCCACTTTCTCTGGGTATAGAAACTCTGGGCGGCGTGATGACAAAGATGATCCAGAAAAACACCACGATCCCGACGAAGTTCAGCCAGGTATTCTCGACCGCCGATGATAATCAGCCTGCGGTGACGATCAAGGTTTTTCAGGGCGAACGTGAAATTGCTGCTGGCAATAAAGGTCTGGGCGAATTCAATCTGGAAGGTATCCCACCTTCCTCACGCGGTACTCCGCAGATCGAAGTCACGTTTGATATTGATGCCAATGGTATTTTGCACGTAGGTGCGAAAGACAAGGCAACTGGTAAAGAAAACAAAATCACTATTAAGGCAAATTCCGGTTTGACTGAAGAAGAAATTCAAAACATGGTGAAAGATGCCGAGTTAAATGCGGAAGAAGATAAAAAAGTGAAAGAACTGGCTGAGTCCCGCAATCAAGGCGATGCGTTGGTGCATTCGACCAAGAAAGCGCTGACTGAGCATGGTGATAAACTTGATGCTGGTGAGAAAGAAAAGATTGAAACAGCGATTAAAGATTTGGAAGATGTTCTGAAATCTGGCGATAAAGTTGAAATCGATACTAAGCTTGCTGCATTATCGACGGCCTCACAAAAACTTGGCGAAAAAGTATACGCTGATATGCAGGCACAACAGGCTGCTGCAGGTGCTGCCGCAGGCGCAGGAACTGCTGCCGGTGCAGGCGCGGCAGATGCTGGTAAAGATGATGATGTTGTTGACGCCGAGTTTAAAGAAGTCAAAGACGGAAAATAATTTGTCCGGCGGGGTCAACCCGCTATGACTCGCCGGGCAGTGTGATCGTGAATGCGACACTCTGCTCGGCGTTTTAGTTTAATTTGTGCAAATAATAACAAGGTGTAATCGAGATGGCGAAGCGTGATTTTTACGAGATTCTGGGTGTAGCCAAGAACGCCTCAGAGGATGAGATTAAAAAATCTTATCGTAAGTTGGCAATGAAATACCATCCGGACCGCAATCCCGATAGCAAAACCTCTGAAGATAAATTCAAAGAGGTAAAGGAAGCGTATGAAATGCTTTCTGACGCGCAAAAGCGTGACGCTTATGATCGTTACGGCCATGCCGGTGTTGATCCGAATATGGGTGGCGGTGGCGGCGGTGGTGGTGGCGCGGGATTCGCGGATGCATTTGGCGATATTTTTGGGGATATTTTTGGTGGTGGCCGTGGCCGTAGTGCTGGCCCGCAAGTGTATCGTGGGGCAGATTTGCGCTACAACCTCGAGATATCCTTAGAGCAGGCTGCCAACGGTTTTGATACGACGATTCGCGTTCCAAGCTGGGATTCTTGTGATACCTGTCACGGCTCCGGCGCCAAACCAGGCACCTCGCCTGTAACTTGCACCACTTGTGGCGGTCACGGTCAGGTGCGCATGCAGCAAGGCTTGTTCAGTATTCAGCAGGCATGTCCAAAATGTCATGGCACCGGGAAAATGATTCCTGAGCCATGTACTACGTGTTCCGGTGCCGGACGTATCAAGCGCAATAAAACGCTGGAAGTTAAAATTCCAGCTGGCATTGATGATGGCATGCGCATTCGCTCGTCCGGTAACGGTGAGCCAGGTGTGAATGGTGGCCCGCCGGGTGATTTGTATGTAGAGATACACATTAAGCAGCACTCGGTTTTTCAGCGCGAAGGCGATGATCTGCATTGCGAGATTCCTATCTCTTTTGTCAAGGCGGCCTTGGGTGGTGACATCGAGGTGCCGACATTAAGCGGCAAGGCATCATTTACCATTCCAGAGGGAACTCAGTCAGGTAAAACTTTCCGTTTGCGTAGTAAGGGTGTCAAGGGAGTTCGTTCGGGCTATGCCGGTGACTTGTTTTGCCATGTTGTGATCGAGACTCCTGTTAAATTGACCGAAAAGCAAAAAGATTTGTTACGTAGCTTTGAGCAACTGACCGTAGAGGGTGGGGCAAAACATAATCCGCAGAGTAAGAGTTGGATGGATAAAGTAAAAACTTTCTTCGAGTAAGACATCGTTGACTCGTGACATCACCCATTTTTTGAGGGTGCTAAAGCCCCGCTTTCAGATATGAAGGCGGGGCTTTAGATTTTGCGATACATATTGTTTTTATGTAAGTTTTTATATAATTTATGCAATTGAAAATGCCTACATTTCGCAAGGCTATCCCATTATTTTTATTGTTTTACGCTAGACTGACGGCAGTTCAACGGAGAATCGCATGAGTGCAACATTAGAAGATATTAAAGCTGCTTTATCCCTGGTCATCGACCCCAACACCACTAAAGATTTGATGTCTTCCAAATCGGCTAAAAACATTCAGCTTGATGGCGCGGATGTCATGCTCGATGTCGAGTTGGGCTATCCCGCCAAGAGTCAATTCGACCTGATACGTAAGAGCGTGATTGCGGCTTTGCGCAATTTGCCCGGTATGGGTAATGTCAGTGTTAATGTGACCTCGAAAATCGTGGCGCATTCAGTGCAACGTGGCATCAAACTGATGCCAAATGTGAAAAATATTATTGCTGTTGCATCAGGTAAGGGCGGCGTAGGTAAGTCGACCACGGCAGTGAATCTGGCCTTGGCGCTGGCGGCAGAAGGTGCGGCGGTGGGTATCCTGGATGCGGATATTTATGGGCCGTCACAGCCGATGATGATGGGCATTTCGGGGCGCCCTGAAACGGTGGATGGCAAGACCATGGAACCGCTGGAAAACCATGGCTTACAAGTGTCGTCTATCGGTTTTATGATCGATCCGGACGAGCCTATGGTGTGGCGCGGTCCTATCGTTACCCAAGCTTTGCAGCAATTGCTAGAGCAAACTAACTGGCGCGATCTGGATTACCTGATCGTCGATATGCCGCCAGGTACTGGCGATGTACAGTTAACCTTGTCGCAGAAAGTGCCGGTAACCGGGGCCGTCATCGTGACCACGCCGCAGGATATCGCCTTGCTCGATGCGCGTAAGGGCTTAAAAATGTTTGAGAAGGTTGGTATTCCTATTCTCGGTATTGTTGAAAATATGAGTACGCATATTTGCTCGAATTGTGGTCATGCTGAAGCTATTTTTGGCGAAGGTGGCGGCGAAAAAATGTGCGCGGAATATGGTGTCGATTTCCTCGGCGCTTTGCCGTTGACCATGGCAATCCGTGAGCAGGCGGACTCCGGCAAGCCCACTGTGGTGGCCGATCCGGATGGAAAAATTTCACTTATTTATAAGGAAATCGCACGCAAACTGGCGATTAAGGTCGCGGAAAAAGCTAAAGATATGAGCAGTAAATTCCCGAGTATCACAATTCAAAATACTTAAGCACACGTCAATGCAAAATCCGCAAGCCGATCTCGGTTTTATGCAGATGGCACTGGAACTTGCTTCTGGCGCCACGATTGCCACTTCGCCAAATCCCAAGGTGGGTTGTGTTCTCGTGAAGAATGGCATGATCATTGGTCGGGGTTGGACCCAGCCGGTGGGGCAGGCTCATGCGGAAGTGCAGGCACTGCGCGATGCATTGGCGCAGGGTTTCGATGTGCGTGGTGCCACTGCCTATGTCAGTCTGGAACCATGCAGCCATTTTGGCCGTACCCCGCCTTGCGCCAATGCATTGATTGATGCTGGCCTTGTGCGGGTAGTGGCTGCGATAGAGGATGCCAATCCACAAGTGGCGGGCCGTGGCCTGGCTTTGCTACGCGATGCCGGGCTGGTGGTCGAATGTGGCTTGCTGGCGCAGCAGGCGCGCGAAATGAATATCGGTTTTTTTACGCGCATGGAAACAGGCCGGCCCTGGGTGCGCATGAAAGTGGCGGCCAGCCTGGACGGCATCACTGCTTTGCCGAACGGTAAGAGTCAATGGATTACTGAGCTTGCCGCACGGCAAGATGGGCATGTCTGGCGGGCCCGTGCAGATGCGATTTTGACCGGTATCGGCACAGTGCTGGCGGACGACCCTCAGATGAATGTGCGAGGCATCGAGGTGCCACGTCAGCCACAAAAGTATGTTGTCGATACGCATTTACGCACTCCTGTTTCAGCCAAAATTTTGTTGAATGCAGGCGCGACCGTTGTCTGCGCTGATGCTGCTGCCGCTAAGCGGCATTTATTGGAGCAAGCCGGGGCGGAAGTGCTGCGCTTGCCGGATCAGACGGGAACGGTGGATTTACCAGCGTTGATGTTGGAATTGGGGCGCCGGCACATCAATGAGCTGCACGTAGAAGCTGGTGCTAAACTTAATGGGGCATTGATCGGGCAAGAGTGCGTCGATGAATTGCTGATTTATCTGGCGCCAAAATTACTCGGACGCGGTGCTGGTTTGTTTGATTTTCCTGAGTTGCAAATGGTAGCGCAGGCCAAAAAGCTTACTTTTCACGAGGTGATTCAGTTGGGTGAAACACTGAGGATCTTAGCGCGTTTTTGTTAGATGTCTGGTGTTGGGTGAGGTGGCTGTAAGGCCTCACATTTTTTTGATACGAGCATCCCGAGCCCCAATGGAAATCCAATGGCAGCCCAATAGAAAAAAGGATAGTAGAGTTAAACTCGACTATCCTTTTTATTTGGTCGGAGTACAAGGATTCGAACCTTGGACCCCCTGGTCCCAAACCAGGTGCGCTACCGGACTGCGCCACACTCCGAAACTGATGCAGAAATTGTATAAAGCAATTTCTTGAAATTATTTTAATTAAAAAGGATCGCCAAGTTAATACTGGACGACCCTTAAAATTTGGTCGGAGTACAAGGATTCGAACCTTGGACCCCCTGGTCCCAAACCAGGTGCGCTACCGGACTGCGCCACACTCCGAAGAGCAAGATATTACTCCGCAGGCTTGGTACTGTCAACCTCTTTGTCATTGTCACTGGATGTTAGGCGAAATTATCAAAGCGATTGGGCGCTCTCAAAGTGACGTTTCTCTCCGGTAATCGGGTCATCAAATGAGAGCGATTTTGCCAGCAGTTTTAGCGGAGCAGAAAAGTCGTCGCCCTTGCATGGCAGCGCGACCGGATAAAAATGGTCATTCATGATGGGCGCACCAAGGCTGGACAGGTGCACGCGCAATTGGTGCTTTCGTCCGGTGCTTGGCTGTAATTCGTACAGGCTGAGCTTGTCGCGCCGCTCGATGATATTGATCTGCGTTTCGGAATTTGGCGTGCCAGGTACTTCTTGCATGATGAAAAAGTGTTCCCCTTCTGCCATGCGGCTGCTATGCGTCAGGGGGAAATGTAGATCGGGTAAATGCTTTGCCAGCGCATGATAAATTTTCGTCATCGTCCGCTGCTGGAATAATGCCTGATATTTCCCCCTTGTCGCTAACTGATGTGAGAACAGCATAACCCCGGCAGTTTCACGGTCAAGCCGGTGGATTGGAGTCAAATGTTCTAATCCAGTTCGTTTCTTTAGCCGCACCAGCAAAGTTTCTTGTAAAAAACGACCACCGGGTGTCACTGGCAAAAAATGCGGCTTATCTACGACCAGCAAATGCTCGTCCTGGTGAAGAATAGTCTCTTTAAAAGGGATGGGAGTTTCGTGCTCGAGTTCACGGTAATAAAAAATACACATGCCGCGTCTTGCCGGGCTCTTTGGATGTAACGGCGTGCCGTTCAGGTCTAGCAGTTCCTGCTTTTCCATGCGAGCGTGCCAGACAGCTTGCGCGACATCGGGAAATTGTTCTAGTAAAAATTGCAATATATTGTCCCAATGTCCTTCCGGTAGCCACAGATAGCTGGGGGCAACACCGTTGCGAACGGGGAGGGGCGGTTTGACTTGCATAGATGATTTTAATTCTCTGGACGAATCTTTCGGTACTCTGCAATACTAGCATCTATGAACAGATTAACGTCACTCCCATTTCTTGTCGGTATCGTTATGCAACGCATCCTATTGCAGAATCGCTGGCAATCTTTTCAATGGAAATTGCTTGAAGTTATCCCGGAGCCGGTACCTTCTGATACCGCAGCCGGAGCAGAAATACGCTCGTTAAGCGCTGACGAATCTGATGCCAGGTGGGTTTTTTCAGGCTTTTCCGTCGATTTGTTTGTCGATGAAGCGCCTGGTTATTTTTTGAATCTGAGTGCTGATGCGCCGTGCTGGTTCGTCATGTGGCGCTTGGATGAGGTGGATGGGCAAGAGTTAGCGATTCCGAAATCCATTACGCTTTCGTATAACGAAGCAGCGCGCTGGATGGACGCCGGTGAACAGGTCGATACACTGGAATTATCAGAAGAGATTGCCGCATGGCTCGCCGCGTATACCCAGCAATATTATCAACCCGAGATCAAAAAGAAACGCAAACGTCCCTCTTTTGAGGGCGGTGAGGGCGTGGATAAAATGGCCCGGGCGGAATTGGGTAAGGGGTAGACATGGCCGCTAATGATTTTTTTATGCGCTGGTCGAAGCTTAACGTTAACGGGGCTTCTGAAGGTGCAACCACTATTCAGACCGAAGACGTTTCGCCCTCTGCCCCAGTGATCTCGCCCACCACGGTCGCGCCCGCGCCCGTCATTCCTGTTATGGAGGATGTGGCGCAGCTGCAGGATGATTCCGATTTTTCCGTATTTATGAACCATGAGGTGGATGAGGCTGTCAGACGATCTGCGATGAAGAAATTATTTTCCCAGCCGCATTTCAATGTGATGGATGGCCTGGATATTTACATTGGGGATTACAGTCAAGCTGATCCACTACCACCGGGCATGTTGGCACAGCTGCGTCATGCAGAAAGCTTGCTGGATCCGCTCAGGCATCTTGAGCGTCCCGTCCTGAGTTTGCGCGAAGCGGGAGCCGGGGAAGTTTTACCCGAGGGACAGAATGAGTCCTTACCGCTGCCTTCCAATGAAATCGGCAGCGAGATTGTCAGTGACACCGACAGTTTGATAATGACGCCTTGTCGGGTGGAGGAGCTTGGTGCCGATGCTGCCGATGCTGCCGATAATGCCGGAAATACTGGTATTACTGGTAATGATGGCACGCTGCCCAGGATAGACAGTGCCTCTGTTGTAGAGTCCAACGCGGTAGTTCCGCAGATTCAGGAAACGATGCAAAACTTTAAAGAACAAGCATGAGCACCCAATTTAAAATTTGTAGCTGCAATAAAACAATGCCACTCAATGTCGCCAGTGGTGATGCACTCAAGCGGGTATTGGGTGTCGATTCGGTGTCGGTCAGTGATATGTTGTGTCGGCGTGAGGTCGGCACTTATCTGGATGCCATTAAAGGTGTCGATGAAGTCGTGGTGGGGTGCACTCAGGAGCGCGCTTTATTCTCTGAGTTGGCACAACAATCGGTAGCCCCTCTGCGTTTTGTCAACTTGCGGGAGAGTGCCGGTTGGGCCAGCGAGTCGGCGCAGTCCTTGCCCAAAATGGCCGCATTGCTGGCCGCTGCCGCGCTCCCTGATCCGGCACCGGTGCCAGTGGTGACTTATCAGTCTGGCGGCAATCTCTTGATCATTGGCGCAGCGCAGTACGCTTTACCTTGGGCAAAGCGTTTGGCGGCGCAATTACCAGTGAATGTTTTATTGACCGATGGCGTTAGTGTTGCCAGTGGCGGCGAGCGTCTGGCCGAACGGGATTTTCCAGTTTATTCAGGAGATAAAATCCGGATCGCCGGGTATCTGGGGGCGTTTCAAGTCGATTGGCAGCAAGCAAACCCGATCGATCTGGAAGCCTGTACGCGTTGCAATGCTTGCATTGAAGTCTGCCCTGAGAATGCAATTGATTTTACATACCAGATTGATCTGAATAAATGCAGTAATCACCTCGATTGCGTCAAGGCCTGCGGTTCGGTCGGGGCGATTGATTTTAACCGGGCGGCCACCAGCCGGAAAGCCAGTTTTGATCTGGTATTGGATTTGTCGCCCCGGGCAATCTTATCCATGTCGCAAGCACCGCAGGGATATTTTGCCCCGGGAAAAGATTTTGCCGATCAGTTTGATGCTGTACTGCGCATGACGCAAATGGTTGGTGAGTTTGAGAAGCCAAAGTTTTTTAGCTATAAAGAAAAATTATGCGCGCATAGCCGCAGCGGCAAGAGTGGCTGCAATGCCTGTATTGACGTTTGTTCGACACAGGCAATTAGCTCGGTCGGCGATAAGGTGTTGGTGAACCCTAATCTTTGCGCCGGCTGCGGGGCCTGCACTACCGTATGCCCGAGCGGCGCCATGAGTTACTCTTATTTGCGTGCACCGGATCAGGGTTTGCGTTTAAAAACCATGCTGTCGGCTTATGCAAAAGCGGGCGGGAAATCTGCCGCACTGCTGTTCCATAGCAAAGAAAGCGGTGCCGGTTTATTGCAAAAACTGGGGCAGAATGCGGCTAAAGCCGGACGTGGTTTGCCGGCCCGCGTGATCCCGCTTGATTTGCATCACACCGCATCGGTCGGTATCGATGTCTGGATGGCGGCGATTGCCTATGGTGCCGCCAATGTCTTCATTCTGATGACGGAAGAAGAGGCGCCAGAGTATCGCGCCGCGGTACAGCAGCAAATAGAGATAGCCCAGGCTATCTTGAGCGGGCTTGGATATGCCGGGCAGCATATTCATCTGATACAGACGGATTCCGTAGCGCAATTGGAGACCGCTCTGCATGTGCTGTCGCCGGCGCAGACCTCATCAGTTGCGGCCGTATCTAATGTAGCGCAAGACAAACGCGTCACTCTGGATTTTTGCATAGAACATTTACACAAGCACGCGCCAGCTACAGTGGATGAGTTTGCTCTGCCAAAGGGTGCTTTATATGGTGCTGTGCAGATTAACAAAGATGCCTGCACCTTGTGCATGTCCTGTGTTGGCGCTTGCCCTTCATCGGCATTAATGGATAACGCCAACGCGCCGCAACTACGGTTTATTGAACGCAACTGTGTACAGTGCGGCTTGTGCGAACAGACCTGCCCGGAAAACGCCATCAGCTTAATCCCCAGGTTATTGTTGACCGAGGTTGCCAGTCAGGCGCGCGTGCTCAATGAAGCTCAGCCTTTCCATTGCCTGCGTTGCCAAAAGCCGTTTGCCACAGTACAAATGATGACGACAATGCTGGCGAAACTGGCAAATCACGGGGCATTTTCCGGTCATCTGGACAGAATTAAAATGTGTTCCGATTGTCGTGTTATTGACATGCTGAAAACTAACGAACTCAGCCGCCCTCAGTAGCGCACCAAAATAAAAATAAGAAAGAATAAATGACATCTGCACAGATTATTAAATTCGACAGCCACGACCAGGGAGAAGAAACCGCCCGAGCCGATTTATATGGTTTGCTGGCGACCTTGTTTTACGCTCCGCCGTCTGCAGGCTTACTTGCCACGCTGGCGTCGGCACAAACCGAAGGTGTCGGTGTGTTGGGCGCAGCCTGGGCCAGTCTGGTGCAGGCCGCACGTGCCGCCGATGAAGAGGCCGTGCGCGAGGAATACGAACATCTTTTTATCGGTGTCGGAAAACCCGAAGTGATGCTTTATGGTTCGTATTATTTAAGCGGGTTTTTGATGGAGAAACCTTTAGCTGCCCTGCGCACCGACTTGGCACAAATGGGCTTGCAAAGAGCAGAAGCTGTTATGGAAAGTGAAGATCACATCGCCTCGTTGTCTGAGGTGATGCGCTATCTGATCGCCTCTGATGATGTGTTGCAGGCCAATGTCGCTACCCAGAAAAAATTCTTTGGTGCGCATATGCAAGCGTGGGTGCTGAACTTATGTGAGGCAATTGAGGCGCATCCCAAGGCAAGTTTTTATGGCTCAGTCGCCCATCTCAGCCGGACTTTTTTCGAAGTTGAAATGCAGGCGTTTGATATGGATTAACCAGCAGCCTGTCTTATTGCTTGGGAATAGATATTAATTAATATGTTTTATAAGTGTTTCTACTTATAGCATTTATCAGGTGAAAATGTTTCACTGAGAAGTTAAAAAAATGCCTGGTTTCGTATGATTTTGTGCAGATGATCAATGCGAAAATAATGGCAGTATGGTAAATGCTTGACGCATTGCGCAAACGCAATTGCCGGGCGTTTCGGAATTGCTGTGTGTGCAATAATCTAGTCCACATCGGAGCTTGCTTTGATAGCAAACTTTTTCCCGTATGTCGATTGCTTTAGAGAGGTAAGCATGGAAACAATAATCAAACGTCGCAGTCTGCTGGCTGGCTTAGGAATTGCAGCCGCCGTCGCGGTGGTAGCAAAAACCACAACTGCCACACCACATAAAACGAATGATGTGACGACGCCCGCCGAGCCTGAAGGCGATGGCTACCGGCTGACTGAGCACATAAAAAAATACTATCGCACTACTACTATCTGATCAATTGACCAACGGGGTACACCATGTTGTTGACTCGTAAAGGTGACGCGGGCCCGCGTGCACAAAATCGCTTTTCTTCCAGTCTCGCTGACAGCTTGTCGCGCGCTTTGCCAACCATGGACAGGCGCGGATTTTTGAAGCGTTCCGGCATTGGCGTCGGTGCCGGTATTGCCGCTTCCCAGCTTGGCTTGATACAAAAAGCCAAGGCTGCCGTGGGTAGCGAAAACGCTGGCAGTAAAATCGAAGTACGTCGTACCGTTTGTACACATTGCTCGGTTGGCTGCGCGGTGGATGCTGTTGTCGAGAACGGTGTCTGGGTAAGACAGGAAGCGGTTTTCGACTCGCCGATTAATCTTGGCGCGCATTGTGCCAAAGGGGCGGCATTACGCGAGCATGGGCATGGCGAATATCGGCTTAAATATCCGATGAAACTGGTCAACGGTAAGTACCAGCGCATTAGTTGGGACCAGGCCTTGACAGAAATTTCTGCCAAATTACTGGATATCAAAAAAACTTCGGGCCCTGACTCTACATTCTTTGTCGGCTCATCCAAGCACAACAACGAGCAGGCGGCTTTATTACGTAAATTCGTCTCGTTTTACGGCACCAACAACACCGATCATCAGGCGCGTATCTGTCATTCAACCACCGTCGCGGGGGTTTCCAATACCTGGGGCTATGGTGCGATGACCAATAGCTACAACGATATGCAGAACTCCAAAGCGGTGATGTATATCGGGTCAAATGCTGCCGAAGCCCATCCTGTTTCTATGTTGCATATGTTGCATGCCAAAGAAAATGGCTGCAAAGTGATCGTGGTTGATCCGCGCTATACCCGGACTGCAGCGAAATCGGATCAGTACGTGCGCATCCGATCAGGTTCGGATATTCCTTACTTGTACGGCATGATGTACCACATTTTTAAAAATGGCTGGGAAGATACGCAGTATATCAATGACCGGGTTTATGGCATGGATAAGGTCAGAGAAGAAGTCATGAAATGGACGCCTGAAAAAGTCGAAGAAGCTTGTGGTGTACCGGAAGCAGAAGTCTTTCAAGCCGCGGAAACGATGGCGAAAAACCGTCCCTCAACATTGGTCTGGTGTATGGGGCAAACCCAGCACTCGATCGGCAATGCGATTGTCCGCGCTTCTTGTTTGCTGCAACTGGCGTTGGGCAATGTCGGTAAATCCGGCGGTGGTACGAATATTTTCCGTGGTCACGATAATGTCCAGGGCGCCACTGATGTCGGCCCGAATCCGGACTCTTTACCAGGATATTATGGGCTTGCCACTGGTGCGTGGAAGCACTGGTGCACGGTGTGGGGCGTGGATTATGAATGGGTGAAAAAACAGTTTGCTTCACAAGTTATGATGGAGAAATCGGGTACCACAGTGTCGCGCTGGGTCGATGCGGTACTCGAGAAAAATGAACTGATCGATCAGGAAAATAACGTCAAGGCAATGGTGTTTTGGGGCCATGCGCCCAATTCCCAAACCCGTGGTCTTGAAATGAAAAAGGCGTTTGATAAGCTCGATTTGCTGGTAGTGATTGACCCTTATCCTTCCGCCACCGCAGCCATGGCGGCAATGACCACTGAAGGGCAAGAGCTGAACCCGAAGCGTCAGGTGTATTTGTTGCCTGCTGCCACGCAATTTGAAACTTCCGGTTCGGTGACCGCATCAAACCGCTCGATTCAATGGCGTGAAAAAGTCATTGAACCTTTATTCGAGTCTCGTACGGATCACATGATCATGTACCAGTTGGCTGAGAAACTCGGTTTTGGCAAAGAGCTGGTGGCAAAACTGAAATTGGTCGCAGGCAAGGG
>JBBQNW010000037.1:0-17353 GCA_038330335.1 Burkholderiales bacterium
TTCAAACTGCAGCACCCCGACCGCCCCCAAGACCAGATCGCCGCTATTGACCGGCTTAAACACCTGCACGGCACCCTCTTCACCCAACTGCTGCAAGCCCTTTTGTAACTGTTTGGTTTTCATCGGATTTAAAATCCGCGCGGTGCGGAAAAAATCAGGGGCGAAATAAGGAATGCCAGTAAATTGCAAAAATTCACCTTCTGAAAAACTGTCGCCAATCTGCATGTTGCCGTGATTGGGCAAACCGATAATATCGCCGGCGTAGGCTTCTTCCACCTGCTCGCGGCTGGAGGCCATGAAAGTCACGACGGATGACACTTTAATCTCACGATTCAGACGCAAATGCTTGAGTTTCATGCCGCGTTCAAAACGGCCGGAACATACACGTAAAAACGCAATGCGGTCGCGATGCGCCGGGTCCATATTGGCTTGAATTTTAAAGACAAACCCGGAGAATGGCACTTCGTTTGGCAGCACAGAACGCACCGTGGCATCGCGTTCGCGCGGTGCCGGGGCCCATTCCAGCAAGGCATTGAGAATTTCACGCACGCCAAAATTATTAATCGCAGAGCCGAAAAACACCGGGGTCTGGGTACCGGCCAATACTGCTTCCAGATCAAACGGATGCGAGGCACCGTGAACCAGTTCCACTTCCATTTTTAATTGTTCGATTTCCAACGGAAACAATTCGGCAAGACGCGGATTATTGATGCCTTTTAATACTTCAAACTGCTGGTCTGCGCGCTCGCTACCGGCGGCAAACAACATAATCTCATCTTTTAAAATGTGATACACACCACGGAAAGTTTTACCCATGCCGATCGGCCAGGTAACCGGCGCGCACTGTATCTTCAAAACTGATTCGAGCTCGTCAAGCAATTCCAGCGGATCGCGCGTTTCCCTGTCCATCTTGTTGACAAAGGTGATAATCGGCGTATTGCGCATGCGGCAAACATTGAGCAATTTAATCGTTTGCTCTTCCACACCCTTGGCGGCATCAATTACCATCAAGGCAGAATCAACGGCGGTTAATACACGATAAGTGTCTTCAGAAAAATCCTGATGTCCCGGGGTATCAAGCAGATTGACAACATGGCCTAGATAATCAAACTGCATGACCGAACTGGCGACGGAAATACCGCGCTGCTTTTCAATTTCCATCCAGTCAGAGGTCGCATGACGTCCGCTCTTACGCGCCTTGACGGTACCGGCCAACTGGATCGCACCGGAAAACATCAGCAATTTTTCGGTCAGCGTGGTTTTACCTGCATCCGGATGGGAAATAATACCAAAAGTTCGGCGCCTCGCCACCTCGCGCTCTATCAGTTCGCTCGACACAGCCTTGGGTAAGGCAGGTTCCAAGGATAAGTCTGGGGATTCGTCAGTGTGTTCGTTTGAAGCAATCATTTCGGGCGAGCCAGGAAATTTGAGAAAAGTCGTCTAGTTTAACGGCTATTAGTGCATTAGTCGAATTACCCACTTCCTGATGCCGGAAAATAAACTAAATGTATTGTGTTATTGACATTGCCGACATACTCATTACAGAGTAAGTTCTAAAGCGACCTTGGTCATTGCAAATAAAAAAAAAGCTGTCTGAGGGACTTAGGCAAAAATATCCCGACCAGGCGTGCTGACGACGACAGTACCACAGCGCAGCCAGAGGGCAACGACCACGCCGGGGTGGTTTCATGTCACCCCGTCTTTGTTTTTTTCGGATCACGACCAGGTCATTAGCGCTTTGTGATCAGTGGGGTATTTCTATTCGCCAGTAGATTTTCGTCAGTAAATTTTCGTCAGTAAAGGATGACAATGTTTCATGTCAAGCGAGTCCAAAAAGAGTCCGAACTAAAAAAACTCTACGCACTGAGATACCAGGTGTACTGTCTGGAACGGATGTTTCTCGACCTCAGAGATTACCCCGACGGTCTGGAGCACGACCAATACGATGCCTCGGGAATTCATTTAGGCGCTTACGGCGCCGACGACAGCATCATCGGTTCGCTGCGTCTGGTACGTTCAACCAAGATGCACTTTCCGATTTTTGAACATTGTGTCGTCAGTGACTTGCCCACAGATGCCTCATCGCTGGAATTTGCAGAAATTTCCCGCCTCATCATCAGCAAACGCCGGCGCGCCGATGTGCGCCATCCAGATACCAGAGTACCGGCGCAGATCGTCGACGAAAGACGTGATTTTACCAATTTTGGCATCTCCTCCTTGTTGATGGAGTTGTTCCGCGTTATGTTTTCTTACTCAAAACAACGCAATATTAAATACTGGCTGGCAGCCATGGAGCCAAGTTTAATGCGCCTGCTACAACGCTACCATTTTAACTTTCACCCGATCGGCCCGATGACTGATTACTATGGACAAGTGATCCCTTGTATCGCCTCTCTGGAGGAAATTGAAAAACACGTTGCCGAAAAAAACATCGATTTTTATCATCAGTTTGCCATACACCTGACCGACCCCAGAGTCAGTGAAATGGAAGAAACCATGTGGCCGCCCGCCGGGTTTTCATTAAGCTGAGTAGCGCATATCACTTTTTCAGTTACGTGTTGTCGCACGGATAAACATCAACAACATGATGTTGCTACTTTCAGATTAGAATCCTGTTTTGGCTGCGTTTATTGCCACCCAATTACAGGACTCCAGATGAAAAAAAACCTCTTTATTGTATTGCTATTTTGCCACTACTGGATACCCGCAACCAGCTTTGCCTGGGGCGCGGAGGGGCACCAGACTGTAGGGGCGATTGCCGACACGCTGCTCATTGGCACTAAAGCCGGCCAGCACGTGCAACAGTTGCTTGGTGACAGCAGCCTGGAAAAAATCTCGGTATGGGCCGACTGCGCTAAAGGCATTAGCCCGGAAAAAGAGTTTAGTTATACCTCGGCAGGTAAATATCCCGAGTGCGCCAAGTTCGAAACCAGTGACGGGATTGCTGCCATGCGCGACTACGTGAAGCGCAATCACAACAACTGCAAACCGGCATTTGACGAAGAAAGCTGCCATAAGCAATACCATTATGCCGATGTCGCCCTGCAACACGATCACTATCGCACCGGCTACGTCGGCACCAACGAGCACGACATTGTGCATGCGATACGCGCCGCCGTGCTGGTACTGCAAGGCAAACCGCAGCCAGCGCCGTTTCAGTTTAACAACGAGGCAGAAGCACTAGCCTTGCTAGCCCATTACGTGGGCGACCTGCACCAGCCGCTGCATGTAGGTTCGGTGTTTCTGACTGAGGACGGAACAGTGATTAACCCTGACGATGGACCCTACGACCGCGGCAGCAATACCGTTGGTGGCAATGCCTTACAAGGGCCCTGTGGTAACCTGCATTCCGTATGGGATGATATTCCCCAACAATTTAAGCATGGCCGCATGAACGCAGTACTCAGCAGTAAAGCACGATCCGTTGCCACACCCACGGCATCGGTCAGGCCGGACGCGTGGCCAGAATTATGGGCGGATGACGCTATTCTGGATGCCAGACGTGTGTTTGCCGGTACTCAGTTCAGTAAAAGCACGGCCGGTCCGCGTGGCAACAACTGGTCTGTCGCGTTACCGTTAGAGTATGAAAAAACGATGTTAAGCCTCAAAGAAAACGCGCTGATCAAAGCGGGTGCCCATCTGGCCCAGTTGTTACAAGCAGTCTGGCCAGAATAGTTTTTACCACATAGTAATCCACTCCAGAACCCAAGGAACATTCATGTCTTTTTCTCCGTTTCGTCTGCTCGGTCGCGGTATTCAATTTATCTGGAAGGCGCTCGATACTGGCCGGCGCTTTCTGCTGAACCTGCTGTTTTTAGCTTTACTGGTCGCGCTGGCGATTGCTTTTTTCTCCGGACCGGGGCAGAAACTCGACGACAAGACCGCTTTATTACTTGATTTGAAAGGCACGCTGGTCGAACAGCATTCGGGCGGCCTGCGTGAATCGCTGGTCGCAGAAGCCAGGGGCGACAGCAAAAAAACAGTTCAGCTGCGCGATATTTTGCAGGTACTCGATGGCGCTGCTAAAGACCCTAAAATCAGCAGCGTGGTCTTATTGCTAGACGACATGCAAGGGGCAGGTCTGCCGATGTTGCGTGAGGTCGCCGCGGCCATAGACCGGTTTAAGGCGAGTGGCAAACAGGTCGTCGCCTGGGGTTCCAGCTACGATCAGCGCCAGTATTTTTTAGCTGCGCATGCGCATGAAGTGTATCTGCATCCTATGGGCACCGTCATACTGACTGGCTTTGGACGCTATCGCAATTATTATCGCGACGCGCTGGACAAACTCGGTGTCACCGTTAACCTGCTCAAGGTGGGAACCTATAAAAGCTTTGCCGAACCCTACATTGCCAATGCACCGTCACCGGCGGCCAGCGAAGCGGAAAGCTTTTTGTATAACGCCATGTGGAAAATCTACACTGACGAGGTAGAGAAATCGCGCAAACTGCCCGCTGGCGCCATCATGCGCGGGATTGATGATTTACCCCGATTGGTCACTGCGGCCGGTGGCGACATTGCCAAACTGGCCGTCAACACCAAACTGGTCGACGGGCTTAAAACACGCGATGAACTGCGCGAGTTAATGATAACAAGCGGTGCCAAAGACAAACATAGTAAAAGCTTCCGCCAGATCGGTTTTGAAGATTACTTATTCAAACAAAAACCGCAGTTCACCGGTGATGCGATAGGCGTGGTAGTGGCCTCCGGCGAGATCAGTGAAGGCATGGCACCAGCAGGCGCCATCGGTGGCCTGTCGACCGCCAACCTGATTCGCAAAGCACGCGAAGATGATCAGATCAAAGCGATCGTGTTACGTGTCGATTCTCCCGGCGGCAGCGCCTTCGGTTCAGAACTGATACGCCGTGAGCTGGAACTCACACGCAAAGCCGGCAAGCCGGTAGTGGTATCGATGGGCAATGTCGCCGCGTCCGGTGGTTACTGGATCTCAATGGCAGCCGATGAAGTGATCGCCGATGCCGCGACCGTAACAGGCTCAATCGGGGTGTTTGCGATTTTCCCGACGGCCGAAAAAGTGATCGAAAAAATCGGGGTTCATACCGCTGGCACCACCACCACCTGGCTCGGTGATGCGCTCAACCCGCTGCGGCCACTCAATCCGCGTTTTGGCGACATTGTCCAGGCCGGCATCAACAACATCTATCTCGATTTCACGACCAAGGCCGCGCTGGCCCGCAAGACCACCCAGGCCAAGATAGATGAAGTGGCACAAGGCCGCGTCTGGACCGGCCAGCAAGCGAAGGAGCGTGGCCTGATTGATACCGTCGGCAGTTATGGCGACGCGCTGAAATCGGCCGCCACCCGTGCCAAACTCGGCAGCGACTACCGGGTTTCGTACATCGAACCTGATCCATCCAAATTTGACCGCATTTTCAGTATGTTTGGCGGCAGCGCTGCGCAAATCCTCAGCGACCAGTTTAAAGTGGCCCTGGTGCCTACCGGCCTGCCGTTCAGCGCAGCTGCCGAGATGACCAACGAGCTCAGCTGGCTGGCAGACTTAAACAAAGGGAACAAGGGCTTCGCGACGATGGCGCATTGTCTCTGCAAAGTTCCTTAGCAAGCACAGGTAGACCAGGAAGAACGTCTGCACAGGACTGGCGCCAGACTAAAATTCACCTAAAACACCGCAAAGAAAACTCCTGGGCTTTCTTTACGGTGTTTTTTTATTCCCTCACGATGGCGTGATAGTCACTATTGGCGTAACGCGACATCACGCCGCAAGTAAGCAAAATTGCCCAGGTTCCTTGCTGCATCGCTTATTTTTTGAAAAATATATTTTAATAACTAGCAACTTATGTGAAACTTCCGTGAAACTTCCGTGAAATTTCTATCGAACTTCTATGGAACTTAGATGGCACCTACAGGCTCGAATTCTGCCTGCATTCATCGAAGAAGCAGCGCGATAAAATAGTCGCTACCAATTAACTCCGCACTTACTGCATCACTTGCTGCATCACTTGCGGAATCAATTATCAAAGAAAAAATCAGGGACATCACTATGTTGTGGAAAAATAAAAAAATCCCCTTAAAAGCCATCCATCTGGCCTTACTCTGCGCCCTTGGCAGTTCCGCTTTTGCTAGCGCTGCCCAAACGCCGGCGCCGGGGGTACCGGTCAATCCGAATGCCCCGAACGGCTCTCTGCCGGCGCCCGCACCCGCAGCGCTCAGCGCGATTTCTTCCGCTGCGGCTGGCCCGCTCAAGCCGTTTAAAGAAATTATCAGGGACGCCATCGAACTTAAGGGATTTTTTAATGTGTACCACAAAGACGAAAAAGTCTGGCTGGAAATTCGTCCCGAACAATTTGATCAGCCTTTTTTCTTTTCTTACAATATTCCCAACAGCATCGGCGAACGCGGTTTATATGGCGGCCAAATGGGCAATGGCTATCAGGCGGTGTTAAGAAAAATCGGCAATCAGGTACAACTGATCGCAAAAAATACCGAATTCTACGCCACCCCGGGCACGCCGCAGGCACAAGCGGTCGCGCAGGCATTTTCAGACAGTTTGCTCGGCAGTGCCGCCGTGCTGAGCAACCCGGACACCGAATCAAAAGCGATTCTGATCGATGCCAGCACCTTGCTGTTCTCGGATATTCCGGGCTATTCAACCCGCCTGGAAACGGCTTACCGCATGCCCTACGCGCTGGACCGTACCAATAGCAGTTTTACCAAAGTCAATGCTTCTGCTTTGCTGACAGGTTTTTTGGTCAACGCGCATTTTTTTGTACCGCGCATCGCTGCCGCGCCGTTGCTGCCAAGCCCGGTGCTGCTACCGACCCCGCCACAAACCACGCCTGATCCGCGCAGCTTTTTTATCGGCTTTTACTATAACTTTGCGGCCCTGCCAGCCGAAGCAATGCGGCCACGTCTGGCGGATGACCGGGTCGGCCATTTTGTCACGACCAGCTATGATTTTACGGATGACATCAAACCCAAAACCGCCCGGTATTTTGTGAACCGCTGGCGTCTGGAGAAAACCGACCCGGCAGCGCTGCTGTCCGAACCGAAACAGCCTATCGTGTATTGGCTGGATAAAAACATTCCGCAAAAATATCGTCAATCGATTACCGAAGGTGTACTCGAATGGAATAAAGCTTTCGAGAAAATTGGCTTTAAAGACGCCATCCAGGTACAGCAACAAACTGATAGCGACCAGTTCGATACCATGGACGCCCGCCATGCCTCGATACGCTGGTTTGTCGGCGCTGACATCGGCTTTGCCGTCGGCCCTTCCCGAGTCGATGCGCGCAGCGGCGAAATCATGGATGCCGACATCGGCATGTCGGATGTCTTTGCACGCGGCATCCGCCGCACCGTTGCTGAAGATATGCGGCCGGCGACAGTCACCCACGCCCATAACAATGACTGTGATTTCGCGCAGGAAGCGTCGATGGAAATGGGCTTTGCGGTCGACTTACTGGAAGGCCGCGGCGACCTCGATATGAACAGCCCGAAAGCCGAAGCACTGGCGCAAGCCTATGTCAAAGACGTCGTCATGCATGAGATCGGCCATACGCTGGGGCTGCGGCATAACTTCCGCTCGTCGACTATTTATAGCATGAAGCAATTACAAGACCCCGCCTTTACCAAGCTCAATGGCCTGGCCGGTTCGGTCATGGATTACATCCCTTTTAATCTGTCGACCAAAGGCGAGCCGCAAGGCGAATATGTCATGTCTTCGCTCGGCCCGTATGATTACTGGGCGATAGAATATGCCTACAAACCCATCGCCGCAGAACAGGAAGAGGCGGAACTGGCGAAAATCACCGCACGCTCTACCGAACCCTCGTTAGCCTACGGCACCGATGAAGATTCATCGGCCGCCATGGTGTCAGACCCGGACGTCAACACCTTCGATCTCGGTTCCGACCCGCTGACCTACTTCCAGAAGCGCCTGCTGTTATCGCGTGAATTATGGGATCGCATGCAAACACGCCAGCTCAGCAATGGCGATAGTTATGAAGCGCTACGCCGCAGTTTTGAATACGGCTTTGGTCAATTTGCCCGAACCGTGCCATTTGCCGCCAAATACATCGGTGGTACCACCTTTCTGCGGGACCATGCCGGCACCGGCCGTGCCACCTTCACGCCGGTGGCGGTCGAGCGCCAGCGCCTGGCCTTAAAACTGATATCGGACAGTCTGTTCACCGCCAAGAGTTTTGTGTTTTCGCCGGAAGTGCTCAGCCGCCTGGGGGTTGATCATTTCCAGCGCAACAATCGTAGTGACATTTCAATTTCGGCACGCTTGCTAGGTTTGCAAACGGCGGCGCTTGATCAGCTGATGTCAGATCTGGTAGCAGTACGTTTGCTCAATTCGGCAGAAAAAGTGCGCGATCCGAAAAAAGTGCTGCCGCTGCACGAACTATACAGCACCCTGCAAAGCGCTATCTGGAGTGAGCTGGCCACCAGCAGTGACATCAGCGGGGCGCGCCGCAATCTGCAACGTGAGCATCTCAAGCGCTTGTCGAACAGCCTGATCAGACCTTCGCCTAATACTCCGGCAGACGCCCACAGCTTGCTGCGTGAGCAAGCCTTGCAATTGCAATCAGCGCTGCGCAATGCCGTCGGCAGGCCCATGAGCCAGGAAGCCAAGGCGCATTTATCCGAAAGCCTGGCCACCCTGAACGAAGTATTAAAGGCGTCTTTGATACGTAGCGGCGTATAGAGTATAGAGAGCGAGGTATGTGGCATCAAGGCCGGCCCAGAATAAGCCGGCCTTGATGCCAAAGTACTGCACACAGGAACTGAGTATCGTAAAAATTACAGAATCAGCACCGGAACATTACTCAGCTCATTCGGATTAGCCGACCCCGGAGCCATCGGGAAATGTGTGTCCAGTAATTGCCCCAATTGTTTGATGCTGAGGCTTAATCCTGCCACCACCCGTTCTGCCGCCATATCTTGCTGTAACTGCTGACAAATCGCATCCCATTCCGGCTGCGGCACTTTTGCGGCGATACCACGGTCAGCCACGATTTCGAGCTTGTGTTCGGCCAGCAGCAGATACAATAAAATACCGGTGTTGCCCTCGGTATCCCAGACATGCAGCTCAGAAAACCAGTGAATGGCACGGTCGCGCGACGTGACTTTATCGAGCAGCAAAGCCAAAGGCAATTTCGCTTCCACCACCACCCGGATTTCACCGCGATGGCCGGATTCTGCCGCAGCCACGACCCGGCTTAATTCATCTCTTTGCTGTGCCTGAAAATGACGCCGGTACGCGTTCGGTTTCAGGTGTTTAACGACCCGTTTTGCTAAATGACTCATTCCCATCCTCCTGATGCGCCACCGCCGCTGAAACCGCCACCACCACCGCTAAAGCCACCGCCACCGCCACCACCGCCAAAACTGCCGCCACCGCCGCGACTTTGTAAAAACAGACTAAGTATCTGGATAAACAAATGGCTAGAGACGAGCATCAGCACCAGCGCCATCCCGACACCGAAGAGCATGGCAAGGAGAACCGGGGTGCCGCTGACGATGGCCGCCAACACGCTGGCGGCAGCGACACCGCCACGCCCTATCCAGCGCCCGGCAATCTGGCTCAGAATAAAACCACCAACCAGCAATAACAATAAGATGACAGGGTTCAGGCCAAACAAGCTTAGCTCTTGGACGTCAGTGCTTGCTGTCGCCCCGCCGCCAGCCTTGCTGCCTGACGGTGGCGGCAGGGCCTCGCCCTGAATCACACTGCTGATTTTCTCGACCCCGACTTGCACTCCACCGGCAAAATCGCCTTGACGGAACGCCGGCAAAATGAATTCGCGGATGATACGGACCGACGTAATGTCGGGTAACGCGCCTTCCAGACCACGGCCAACTTCAATCCGCACGCGTTTATCGTTTTTAGCCACCAGCAACAATACGCCGTCATCAACCCCCTTGCGCCCCAGCTTCCACTGATCGACCACCCGGATCCCGTATTGCTCTATGCTTTCGTCACCGGTACTGGGCACCATCAACACCGCTAACTGGCTTCCTTTAGCTTGTTCCAAGGTCAGCAATTGTTGTGTGAGCGCAGCGGTTTGTTCGGCGCTGAGGGTTTGCGTCAGATCAGTGACCCGCGTCGTCAGCGCCGGCACGGCAACGATGTCCGCCTGCGCCCGGCTGCTGACGCACAGCGCCAGCAAGCCGGCCAAAAAGCTCGCACAAATGCTGGCCAAGACGCCTGAAAACACCGGCGCAGACAGGCGATGCATTATTTTTTCTCGCCGCTAAAGTCTACCGTTGGCGCGTTTGAAATGGCTTTTTCATTCTCGACGCTAAAGTTGGGTTTAACGTTCATGCCGAATATTTTGGCAGTCAGATTCGTCGGGAAAGAGCGCGCGGTCGTATTGAAACTTTTCACTTCCTGGATGTAACGGTTACGCGCCACGGTAATGCGGTTCTCTGTACCTTCCAGCTGGGTCGATAAATCACGGAAATTTTCGTTCGCTTTCAGGTCCGGATATTTTTCTGCCACCACCATCAAACGCGACAAGGCCGAAGTCATTCCGGCCTGTGCTTCCTGAAACTTTTTCAGGGCGACTTCATCTTTGGCCAGTTCGGGTGTCATCTGTATGCTGCCCACCTTGGCACGCGCTTCGGTCACGCCAAGTAACACGTCTTTTTCGTGTGCGGCATAGCCCTTGACCACATTGACCAGATTCGGCACCAGATCGGCACGGCGCTGGTATTGATTTAACACCTCCGACCAGGCAGCGGTAACGGTTTCGTCTTGCGATTGCAAAGTGTTATAGCCACAACCGCTGAGCAAAGTCACCAGCAAGACAGTAAGAATGTATCGTTTCATGTAAAGACTCCGGTAGTAAAAAAAGAAAATGCTATCAATAAGTTCAACAAAAAATGCACTAAAGAGCGCATAAGCAACACAGCCATCGGCATGCCGGCGCACTGAGGACTTACCGCAGATGCGGCACAGGTGTTGATATTACAATTACTTTATTTGATTCTACTTAACTTTATTTCATTTTTTGTCAAATAAGTTCAATTGCAATTTTCATCACCACTTTTTTAATCTGCCTACCAGCCTGCAATGCGCGACAAGGACGGTGCAGTTCCCCTGGAAAGAAAATCGCAAACATGCCCGGCGTCAGCACCAGCCGCGTTTCATTTGGCTGCTGCGCCACAAAGGCAATATCGCGCTCGGCAAGCTGGTCGGTGATTTTATCCAGCGCCGGGTTAGCTGGCGAAAACCCGATGACTTCTTCACCCGCGAACAGGTACTGAATATCAATATAACGTGCGTGAAATTCAGGTAAGCCACTATCCCAGGGCTGGGTCAGCGGGTCTTGCACCAGCGCAAATAGATTCTCCCCATCAAGCGGATACTTGCCCGGCGCCATCTGGCTAAAATCGGTCGTGCGCAAATAATCCAGCGCCGTATTAATGACGGCAGGCAGAGGGAGCGTGTGGTGTTGTAGGTGGCCGAGAAACATGATGTCCTTGAAATAGGCAGAATTGGCGTTGCGAAAACAAGTTAGAACCTGAAATGTTGCATCAATAAAATTAATCAACGCCACCCGTTCTTCAGCGTTCAATTATAAACAAACTGACGTAATCACAGTCCGACCAAAGAGTAAAGCATAAATATCATGCATTTGAACAAGCTGAGGCCCAGACCATTCCTTAACAGCGGGCTGAGGCGCGAACGTCACCTCATCACCGATGACAATGACAGTACGCGAAACCTAGCAAGGCTTGTCTCGCTATGAAACACCAATACGCAATCTGACGAAAGACGACGAATCTTGAATGCAACGCCCTCTCCGCCACGCGAGATTGTTCTCATCCCCGGTTTTATGTGTGACGCCAGTTTGTGGCAAGCGATACTTCCTACCTTAGAAATCCACGGCAAGCTGCATCTGCCTGACTTGAATCAGGGTTCCAGTATTGAGGCCATGGCCGAATATTTGCTGCCCAAGCTGCCCGTGCGCGGCACCCTGATCGGCTTTTCACTCGGAGCTTATGTGACCAGCGTATCGCCCGCCTGCTACCGCAGCGCATCGACAAGCTAGTTCTGCTGAACACCTCGGCACGCGCCAGCACATCTGAAGAAATCGCCTCAGCATCTGGCCGAATCTGGCCGAATCTGGCCGAATCTGAGGCGAGTTTGCCCTCTTGACGCTGGCTGCCGCGCTATGAAAACGGGCTTGATTTCATTTTTTGCCCTGGGCGTTATCAACATGCGCAGTGGCACGGTCAGTCAAACACAGGATCAAGTGCAGCAAAACCGCGGCTAACCGGCTAACCGGCTAACTGTGGCTGGCAGAATCATGCCTTACAACATACATCAAGCCGGCACCTCATTGAAAAAATCTCAACGAGGCGCCGTTCAGCATCAATCAGGCGACCCGTTTTCTGGCCTCGTCTTCATACAATTCACGCTTGGATAATTTGCCTACCGGCGTTTTCGGCAATTCGGCGCGTATCTCCATGGTTTGCAGCATTTCGTGTTTTCCCAGACGGTCTTTTAAAAATAGTTTCAGTTCGTCGATGGTGAAGGCCGGGGCGCCGGTTTTGAGTTTGATAAAGGCCTTGGGTGACTGGCCGCGGTATTCGTCGGGGATGCCGATGACGCTGACTTCGGCGACGGCCGGATGCTCGTAAATGGCTTCTTCTATGTTGCGCGGATACACGTTATAGCCGCCGCAGAGCAGCATGTCTTTGGTGCGGTCGACGATGTAGATGAAGCCGTCTTCGTCCATGTAGCCGACGTCACCGGTGCGGAAATAGCCATCGGCCGTAAACGCTTCGGCATTGGCTTCGGGTTTATTCCAGTAGCCTTGCATGATGTTGGCGCCGGCCACGCAGATTTCGCCGCGCTCACCTTGGGCGACGTAAGTATTCGGGCTGTCGATGCTGGCGAATTTGAAGTTGACGCCCGGCGTAGGCAGGCCGCAAGAGCCGGTTTTGCGTTTGCCGCCTAAGGGGGTAAAGGTGCCTGTCGGTGAGGTTTCTGTCATGCCCCAGCCTTCGAGTAAGGTGCAGCCGGTGAGATTCTGAAATTGCAGCAAGACTTCGGCCGGCAAGGGTGCGCCGCCGGAATTGCAGAACTTGAGCGAGCTGAGATCAAACTCTTTGATACCCGGGTAATGGATGATAGCGGTGTACATGGTCGGCACGCCGGGGAAAATCGTAATTTTCTTGGCTGCCAGGTCTTTGACCACGGCATCGACATCAAAACGGGTATGCAGCACAATTTCTGCACCTAGCCTTAAGCCAAACAGCATATCGACGGTTAAGGCGTAAATATGGAACAGCGGCAGCACTGCCAGCAGACGCTCATGCCCTTCGGTCAGGATGCGCGGTTGCAGATTCAGGGTTTCCATAATCTGGCTGCAGGCCGTAGTCAGATTGGCGTGAGTCAGCATCGCCCCTTTTGGCAGACCGGTGGTGCCGCCGGTGTATTGCAGCACGGCGATCGTATCTTTAGGGTCGCGTGCGGCAAGCGGCGTAAATGACGCATCGCTTGCCAGCAATTGGGCAAAGCGCAGGTGCTGCGCATCCTCAGGAATGACGCATAGCTGGCCGGCTTTGTCGAGGCTAGCGCGGACGGCATCAGGGTAAGGCGACATCTCGGCAATATTGCCGATGATGAGTTTCTTTAGCCGGGTATGGCTGAGCATTTTTGCCATTTGCGGATACAGCATGAGCATATCAAGCGTGACTAGCATATCGGTCTGGCTGTCGGCAATTTTATGCTCCAGCACTTTTTCTGTGTCGAGTGGCGAGTAGTTGACCACGGTGCCGCCGGCTTTCAGTATCGCAAAAAAGCTGATAACGTAATGCGGCGTATTGGGCAAAAACAAGCCGACATGCACACCAGGTTTGACACCGAGTTGCTGAAAACCGATAGCCGCCTGATTAACCAGGTCTTGCAACTCGCGGTAAGTGGTTTTCTTGCCCATAAATTCCAGCGCCGGGCGGTCGGCCCATTTGGCCACGGCGTTCTCTAGCAACTGCGGCAACATCGACACAGGTAAATCGGCGTCCCAATGCACGCCTTGGGGATAGGATTTGATCCAGGGATAATCAGTCATAGTCTCTCGCTTTTTATTGGAATTGAAATACATACAGGTGATACGCCATCCATTTACTGATGTCGACAGGCCGACATTTTTCACATCTTCGTGCACTCCTCACTCACCAATCACTCACCACTAACCCGACATTAACGCTCGATTAACTTAGCATGAAGTTACCTTCAAATCAACGCTAAATCGCCGTCAAACCACCATCTACCGCCAGCTGATGCCCCGTCACAAATGAGGATAAATCAGAGCATAGCCACAGCGCGGCATTGGCGATTTCTTCCGCTTCACCAAGGCGGCCTATCGGATGCAGGTTTTTAATGGTTTTCTCGCGGCGCGGTTCACGCGCTAAGGCCTGCTCCAACATGGGGGTGCGAATCACGCCGGGGCACACCGAGTTAACGCGAATACCGGCACGCCCGTATTCGGCGGCAGCGGTTTTGGTCAGCCCGACCACGGCATGTTTACTGGCAGCATAAATCGGCTGCAGCGGCGCACCGACCAAGCCGGCCACCGATGCCGTATTGACGATGGCACCACCGCCTTGTTTCAGCATTTGCCGGATTTCATACTTCATGCACAACCAGACACCTTTGACATTGACGTTCATGATTTTGTCGAAGATGGCCTCATCCGAATCGGCCAGGGGCAGATGTTCAATTTCTATCCCGGCATTATTGAAAGCGCAGTCCAACCGGCCATAGGCCTCGACGATACCGGCGATCAGCGCTTCTACCTCAGCCGCATTCGCGATATCGGTCTTGACAAAACGTGCCGTGCCGCCGGCTGCATGAATCATGGCAAGGCTGGCTTCTGCACCGGCCACGTCGATGTCGGCAATGGTCAGTCTGGCACCGGCTTTAGCAAATGCCAGTGCGGCAGCGCGCCCTATGCCGCTGGCGGCACCGGTGACCAGCACCGATTTTTCTTGGAATGTGATGCCTGTCATGCTGTGAGTCTCCGACGATGAAAGTAGTGTTCTGCCTGATGCAAAAATCCCCGGCGCAGCTCATCAATTAATGAGTCGCGCCGGGGCTGATCCTGCTAATTTGGCTGCTGTGGCTGCTGTGGCTGCTGTGGCTGCTGTGGCCAATATGGCGGCCATCCAGCCGGTGTGTTAGTGCGCCGCTGTTTTATATTTTTTCAATTCCATCTTACCGATCTGGTTGCGATGCACTTCATCCGGGCCATCGGCCAGGCGCAAGGTGCGTGCCTGTGCGTAGGCGTAAGCGACCCCGAAATCATTCGAGACACCTGCGCCGCCGTGGGCCTGGATCGACCAGTCAATCACGGTGCAGGCCATATTCGGTGCGGCAACCTTAATCATCGCGATCTCTTTGGCGGCGGCTTTATTACCAACCGTGTCCATCATCTGTGCCGCGTTCAGCACCAAAAAGCGGGCCTGATCAATCAGGATGCGGGAATTGGCAATCCGCTCTAAGGTCACGCCCTGCTCTGCCACCGGTTTGCCAAAGGCCACCCGGCTCAGTGAACGCTTGCACATATCTTCCAGTGCCCGTTCTGCCAGGCCAATCAGGCGCATGCAGTGGTGGATACGGCCAGGGCCGAGACGGCCTTGGGCGATTTCAAAACCACGGCCTTCACCGAGCAAGATATTCGATACCGGTACTCTGACATTTTCAAACAAGACTTCGCCATGACCATGCGGCGCATCGTCGTAACCAAACACCGGTACGGCACGTAAAATTGTTACGCCCGGAGTGTCGCGCGGCACGATAATCATCGATTGCTGTTGATGTCTGTTGGGATTAGCAGGATCGCTCTTACCCATGAAAATAAAGACCTTACAGCGCGGATCATTGGCACCGGACGACCACCACTTACGGCCATTGACGACATATTCGTCGCCATCACGCACGATAGAGGCTTCAATATTGGTGGCGTCTGACGAGGCCACGGCCGGCTCGGTCATAGCGAAGCAGGAGCGGATTTCACCATTGAGCAAAGGCTTCAGCCATTGTTCCTGATGTGCCGGCGAACCATAGCGTGCCAGTACTTCCATATTGCCGGTATCGGGGGCTGCGCAGTTAAACACTTCTGCGGACCAGAGCGAGCGGCCCATGATTTCGCACAGAGGCGCGTATTCAAGATTGCTCAGGCCAGCACCATGGCTAGACTCTGGCAAGAACAAATTCCACAAGTCGGCGGCACGGGCTTTGGCTTTCAACTCTTCAACGATCCGGGTCGGAATCCAAGCGTTGCCGGCCTTGCGATTGGCATCAATCTCGCCAAAGAAAACGGCTTCGTTGGGATAGATATGTTCATCCATAAAGGCGATCAGGCGTTGTTGCAAGCCGATCACTTTGGGGCTGTATTGGAAATCCATGTGGTGCTCCTAGAATTAATGACAAAAATACTAATGACGAAGAATAAAAATACGAATGCGCAGAAATAGCGGTTGCGGCATTTGTAAAAACAGATCGGTGCAAGCGAACTGAGCACTAACTGACCACTAACTGGCCACTAACTGGCCACTAACTGAGCACTAGCTGAGGAGATAGCCGCCATCAACATTGATACAAGCACCGGTGGTGTAACTGGCGGCATTCGATGCCAGATACAGCACGGTACCGGCCATCTCACCGGGCTCGGCCACGCGTTTCATCGGGATGTGGCTGAGGGCTTTCTCGAGAATGGCCGGGTTATCGAATAATGCCGAGGCAAATTTGGTATCGGTGGCGCCGGGCAGCAGCGCATTGACGCGCACCCCCATGGCCGCGCACTCCAGCGCAAACGACTTGGTCATGGCGATCACGGCGGCTTTGGTAATCGAATAAATACCCTGCATGGCGCCGGGGATCACGCCGTTCACGGAAGCCACATTGATAATACTGCCGCCGCCGTTTTTCGCCATCAGCTTGACGCCGGCCGAGGACATAAAGAAGTAACCGCGAATATTCACATCCACGGTTTTCTGGAAGGCGCTGACATCGGTTTCGGTAATATGACCAAAGTGCGGGTTAGTAGCCGCGTTATTGACCAGAATATCGAGCCGCCCGTGTGCCGCCGTGATGTCGGCGAACAAGCTATCAATCTGAGCCATCTCGCCGATATGGCAGGCTCTGGCTTCGGCCTTGCCGCCCGCTGCGATAATGGCAGCCACCACCGCTTCGCAGGCTTCTGCCTTGCGGCTAGAGACGATCACATAGGCGCCATGCGCCGCCAGCGTTTTTGCTACAGCTTCGCCGATACCGCGGCTGGCACCGGTGACCAATGCAACTTTGCCGCTTAAATCAAAAAGATCTCTGGTATTGACGTTATTGTTAATTTTCATAGTCCTT
>JBBQNW010000038.1:0-17312 GCA_038330335.1 Burkholderiales bacterium
ACAGGCGTCGGCATGCAACTCTACCGTGGCGCTACCGTACTCTAATTCATACTCTTCCGAAATCGTCGTAAACGGCAATTTACCTTTTTTACGGATAGGCACAAACCCCAGATTGAGTTCATACGCGACCACGGAACCGATTATAAAACCGCGCGCATCAAGACCGGCAATCATATCGAGTTTGGCATCCATATAACGATGCACAAACATGTCGATCAGGACGCGAAACACCTTGGGATTTTGCAACAGGGGCGTGATGTCGCGAAACATCACGCCTTGCTGCGGCCAGTTCTGCACAGTGCGGATATGCTCTTTAATATAGTCGGATGGATTCAACATCGCTCGATGCCCTTCATGTCAGAGGAAAATAAGGCGCTATTTTAACAGCCGCTGTTCCGCCCTGGCGACGCTTTCGAAGGTGCCGCGCACCACGATCACATCCAGCGCTTGCAAGACCAACTCCGGCGTAGGTTCCAACCGGGTTTTCCCGCGCCGGATGGTGGTGATATCGACCTCTTGCTCGGCCAGATTGAGCTCGGCCAGGGTCTTGCCTATATGTTTAGAGCGTTCGCCCAGCACCACCGTATGCAAGCGTAGCTGCATATTTTCAGGACCATCGGCGACATCGCTGGCACCGTGAAAAAACCCGCGCAGCGATTGATAGCGTTCAAACCGCGCGGCCTGCACGGTATGCACCACGCGGCGCAACGGTACCCCTAGCAGCAGCAGCGCATGGGAAGCCAGCATCAGGCTGCCTTCCATCAGTTCCGGTACCACTTCGGTGGCGCCGGCCGCGCGTAATTTATCCAGATCGGTATCATCGTAACTGCGCACGATCACCGGCAAACCAGGATGGAGCTCATGCACAAAATGCAGAATTTTCAGTGCCGAACCGGTACCTGTGTAGGTGATCACCAGGGCCGCAGCGCGATGGATACCGGCCGCCATCAGGCTCTCGCGCCGCGCCGCGTCACCGTAAGACACATTGGCGCCGGCGATTTGCGCTTCGCGCACGCGGTCCGGGTCCAGATCGAGCGCGTGGTAATCGATATGTTCGTCCGCCAGCAAACGCGCCAGACTTTGTCCACTACGGCCGAAACCGGCAATAATCACGTGTTTTTTGGTATTCATGCTGCGCGAGGCAATTTGCGTCAGCGCCAAGGATTGCATCATCCATTCGTTGCGCGACAGCTTCATCACGATCGCATCCGATTTCGCCAGAATAAATGGGGAAATAAGCATCGACAGCACCATCGAGGCCAGAATCAGTTGCAGCAGTAAAGGGTCCAGCAACTGCAAGCCGCCGGCCTGATTGAGCAACACAAAGCCAAACTCGCCGGCTTGCGCCAGCCCTAAGCCGGTGCGCAGAGCAACGCTGGTAGTGCCGCCAAAGGCGCGTGACAACGCCGCAATGAGTACAAACTTCAGTAAGACCGGCCCTATCAATAGCAGCAACATCAGCCAACCATGCTCAATCACCAGACGCATATTCAGTAGCATGCCGATGGTAATAAAAAACAAGCCCAGCAACACATCGCGGAAAGATTTGATGTCCTCTTCCACCTGATGCTTATATTCTGTTTCAGAAATCAGCATGCCCGCCACAAACGCCCCCAAAGCCAGCGACAAGCCGGCACGTTCGGTCAGCCAGGCGGCGCCCAGGGTAATGAGTAAGAGGTTGAGCATGAACAACTCTTGCGAACGGCGCTTAACCACAATGCTAAACCAGCTGCGGACCAGCTTTTGCCCGAGAAACAACAGCAAAAACAACACCAGTGCCGCCTTGCCGCTAGCCCAGGCCAGGGTTTCGAGCAAGTCGCCCGATTGCGATGCCAGTGCCGGCACCAGGATCAACAGGGGTACCACGGCAAGATCCTGAAACAATAAAACGCTGATAATCTGCCGCCCGTGCAAGCTTTCCAGTTCTAATTTTTCGGTCAGCATTTTCGAGACGATCGCGGTCGACGACATCGCCATGGCGCCACCGAGCGCAAATGCGGCCTCCCAGCTGATCTTGAACTGACCGGGCAACCAATACGACGCTGCCAGACCACAGACCATGGCCATGGCGATGGTACTGATCACCTGCGCCATCCCCAAGCCGAAAACAGCGCGCCGCATGGACATCAATTTGGCCAGAGAAAACTCCAGACCAATCGAAAACATCAAAAAAACCACACCGAATTCGGCTAATTCATGCGTCACTGAACTTTCCTGCGCCAAGCCAAAGCCGTGTGGCCCGACCAGAATCCCCACCACCAGATAGCCCAGCATCGGTGGCAATTGCATCATACGAAAAGCCACCACCCCTAGGACGGCAGCGCTTAACAGTAGCAGTGTGGTGTCGAGTGCATTCATAGTACGTATTATTACCGATAAATTTCCAATAATTGCCGGCGCATCGGCAACTTAAGCTGAATAAGCAGCGGTAAAGCTTGCAAAAACTTAGCAAAACATCAAAAACGACGAACAAAATTCATTTCTATACAACTGGCAGAGTTTTTGCTTAGTAATAATTCGTTTATACTTCGGACATGAGCACCCTACACGCCCCCTCCCCTGCCGATCACCTCAGCACTCCCGCTGTCAGTGCGCCTGAGCATGCCTTGCAACTGGCTTGCGAGACGCTGCAAATCGAAGCCGATGCCATCCTGGCGCTGAAACAGCGACTGGGCGGCAGTGACGCCGCCGCGTTCACTAAGGCGCTCGCCCTGCTGTTGCAGTGCGAGGGTCGCGTGGTCGTTTCCGGTATCGGAAAATCCGGCCATATTGCACGCAAGATGGCGGCGACGTTTGCCTCTACCGGCACCCCGGCGTTTTTCGTGCATCCGGCCGAAGCCGCGCATGGCGACCTGGGCATGGTGACCAAACAAGACGTGTTTATAGCAGTTTCCTATTCCGGTGAAGCGTCGGAATTAATCTCGATTTTGCCGACCATCAAACGTCTGGGTGTCAAGCTGATCGCCATGACCGGCAACCCGGCCTCCAGTCTGGCCGGCCTGGCTGAGGTGCACTTAAGCGTGCATGTCGACAAAGAAGCCTGCCCCTTGAATCTGGCACCGACCGCCAGCACCACCGTAACGCTGGCCTTAGGCGATGCGTTAGCGGTGGCGGTACTCGATGCGCGTGGTTTCCGCGAAGAAGATTTTGCCCGTTCGCACCCGGGTGGCACTCTGGGCCGCCGCCTGCTAACGCATGTGCGTGATGTGATGCGCACCGGTGACGCCATCCCGCAAGTTGCGCCGGACACCAAACTGACCGCGGCGCTATTGGAAATCACCCAAAAAGGCATGGCGATGACGGCAGTTGTCGATCAGGAACAAAAAATTATCGGCGTATTTACCGATGGCGATTTACGCCGCCTGATGGATAAAATCCAGGATTTTTCCAAAGTCTGCATTGCCGATGTGATGCAAAAAAACCCGCGCAGCATACGTCCCGAACAGCTCGCCGTAGAAGCCGTTGAAATCATGGAAACCCATCGCATCAACCAGTTGCTAGTGGCTGATGATGCGGGCAAACTGGTGGGCGCGCTACACATTCACGATTTAACCCGCGCCAAGGTGATTTGATGAGCTTATCCGCATTGAAAAAAGCTGCACAAGTACAACTGATGATCTTTGATGTTGACGGCATTCTGACCGATGGCTGCCTGCATTTCGGCCCGGACGGCGAACTCATGAAAACCTTTAACGTGCTTGACGGCCAGGGCATTAAATTACTGCAGCAGGCCGGCATCGCCACGGCCATCATCAGCGCGCGGCAGACCAGCATTGTCAGCAAACGCGCCGCCGATCTGGGCATTAGCCATCTGCTGCAGGGCATCCATGATAAAAAGGCCGCGTTTCTGGAATTAAGCGCCATTCTCTCGATCAAGCCTGAGCATTGCGGTTTTATCGGCGACGATGTGATCGATCTGCCGGTGCTGTCGCGGGTCGGTTTTTCTGCCAGCGTGCCCAACGGCCACGCCGAAGTGCGCTCGCGGGTCGACTATGTCACTCAGGCCACCGGCGGCAACGGCGCGGCACGCGAAGTCTGTGATTTTATTTTGCAGGCCCAGGGTAAATACGATCAGGTTCTGGCCCCTTTCCTGACATGAAATATCATCTGACCGCCGACCGTTTTCGCCTCTGGCTAGGCGTGATTTTGCTGGCGACGGTAGCGCTGGGCAGCTTCTGGGTACTGGAAGTCATGCGGCGCAATGATGTCGAAGGCAACACCCGCTCATCGGCCCGCAGCGAGCCCGATTACTATGTCGAAAAATTTGATTTTATCCGCCTGCCCAATAACGGCAAAGCCAATTATCATATTATCGGCGACCGTCTGACGCATCATCCGCTTGATGATAATTATCTGATCCAACAGCCCCGTATCAACAGTTTTGATGCCGATAAAACACCGGTGAATATTCGCGCAGAGCGCGCCCTGATCGAACAAAAAACGCTGGCATTAATACCCCAGCGCGAACATGACCAGATTCATTTGCAGGGCAATGTCCAGGTCGAACGCCCTGACACTGCCAGCGCCAAACGCATGACATTAAAAACAGAATACCTGCTGTTACTGCCCGATCAGGATCTGATTAAAACCGACCAGCCCGTCAATCTCATCAGCAGCAACACCGAGATCACGGCGACCGGCATGACGGCCAATAGCAGCGCCCAACAACTACAGTTACTGAGCAAAGTACGGGCCAGGTTTACCAAGCCGGGCATGCCCTTAAAACCCAACTCATGACACCACCATGAAAGAACATCACATGCGCCGCCCTTTCATCGCGCTTCATCCCATCCAAAAATTCCGCTTGATCGTGTGCTGCCTGCTGCCGGCGTTGATCGGTATCGGGAGCGCCCATGCAGAAAAAGCCGACAGCCTGAAAGCCACCGACATTTATGCCGAATTAGCGACCGTCGATGGCAAAAAAAACATCACTACGCTCACCGGCGATGTGATTCTGACGCGCGGCACCCTGATCGTCAAAGCCGAGCGCGCGGTCATCACAGAAGTTGCCGACGGGCATAAAAATGCCGTGTTATTTGCCGCGCCGGGCAAATCGGCATCGTTTCGCCAGAAACGCGATGGTGGCACCGATTTATGGGTCGAAGGGGAAGCCGACCGGATTGAATATGACGATGCGACAGAACTGGTTAAATTCATTGCAAAAGCGAAAGTCAGATATCTCGAAGGTAAGAAAATCACGCAGGAGCAAGAAGGTGAATTTCTCTCTTACGACAGTCTCAACGACGTCTTTGTCGCTACCAACAGCGTCGACGGCAAACATGTGGCCGGTGCCGGTCGCGTGAAGTTGACGTTGCAGCCAAAACCAACTAAGCCGGCGAACTGATATGGCAAGCACACTGGTGGTTCAAGGATTGCAAAAACGCTATGGTGCACGTCAGGTGGTACGCGACGTTTCGCTGCAGGTAAAAAGTGGGGAAGTGGTCGGCCTACTCGGCCCCAATGGCGCAGGTAAAACCACGTCGTTTTACATGATCGTCGGCCTGGTGCCGTCGGATGCCGGCAAGATTGATATCGACGGGGTCGATATCTCGCGCCTGCCGATCCATCAACGCGCCCAACTGGGTTTATCGTACTTGCCGCAAGAAGCTTCAGTGTTTCGTAAATTATCGGTCGAAGACAATATCCGTGCAGTGCTGGAGCTGCAAAAAGATGCGCATGGAAAATATTTATCCAAAACGGTCATCGACCAGCGGCTCGATACCTTACTGGCCGAATTACAGATCGATGGTATCCGCGAAAACCAGGCCCTGTCTTTATCCGGCGGCGAACGCAGACGGGTAGAAATTGCCCGCGCACTGGCGACCAATCCGCGCTTCGTGCTGCTTGATGAGCCGTTTGCCGGGGTCGATCCGATCGCGGTCATCGAGATCCAAAGAATTGTCCGCTTCTTAAAAGAACGCGGTATCGGTGTCTTAATCACCGACCACAATGTACGCGAAACGCTGGGCATTTGTGACCATGCCTGTATCATCAACCAGGGTGCGGTACTCGCCAGCGGCAGCCCGGATGAGATCATCAGTAACGAATCGGTACGGCGCGTGTATCTGGGAGAGCATTTCCGCATGTAGCGGAAATCACCACCGCCATGAAACAAAGCCTCCAGCTACGCACCTCACAACATCTGACGTTGACGCCGCAATTGCAGCAATCGATACGCTTGCTGCAATTATCGACCCTGGAATTGCATCAGGAGTTAGCCACGTTATTGATAGAAAATCCGATGCTGGAGCGGGTGGATGACCCTTTAGACAATGCCGTACGTTTATTATCTGACGGTGCCATTACCAGCAACGCGCCCCAATCGGAATCCGAGTTCGCGGTAGCGGCCGGGCCGGAGTCAGACACGGCCAGCGCCGAAGCGGCGGCTAACAATGACAATAGCGAGATCGCCGCGCCTGCTGACAGCACCAGCCAGACCGACGATGACTGGAGCTTTGATTCGGCCCCGCCAGGCAGCAAATCGGGCGAAGAAGATGAAGGCCGGCCGCAGCTGGAAGCGAGCCATATTTCACTCAAAGAACATCTGTTGGAACAGATGCGCCTGAACCTGCGCGAACCACGTGACCGCGCCTTGGTCGAGCTGGTGATTGATGCACTCGATGACGGCGGTTACCTGACAGAATCACTGGACGAGATCCACGCCAGCCTGCCGCTGGAACTAGGTGTCGAGCCGGAAGAGTTGTCGTTTGCGCTGGCAATGCTGCAAAGTTTCGATCCGGCCGGGGTCGGTGCACGCAGCCCTTCCGAATGTCTGGCCTTGCAGGTAAAACGCCTGCCCAAGATTGCCTTTGTGACGCGCCGGCTGGCACTGTCTATCGTCGAGTCGCACTTGAGCCTGTTCGCCCAGCGCGACTTCAATAAACTGAAAAAAATTCTCAATTGCGATGAGGAAGACCTGCGTGAAGCACAGGTGGTAATTCGCCAGTGCAAGCCGAAACCGGGCGCCGATTTTGCCGCCGGCGGTTCTGACTATGTGGTGCCGGATGTGATCGTCAAAAAAAGTGCCGATGGCAATGGGTGGCAGGTCATGCTCAATCAGGATGTCATGCCGAAACTGCGTGTCAACAGCATGTACGCCGATATCATGAAGCAAAACCGCGGCGACGGCAGCCTGGTGCCGCAGTTGCAAGAGGCGCGCTGGCTGGTCAAAAATATGCGTCAGCGTTTCGATACGATTTTAAGGGTGTCGCAAGCGATAGTTGAAAGACAACGCAATTTTTTCACGCATGGCGCCGTTGCGATGCGCCCCCTTGTTTTACGCGAAATTGCTGATACACTGGGTTTACACGAGAGTACTATTTCTCGTGTGACAACCCAGAAATACATGCTGACCCCGCATGGTATGTTTGAGCTGAAATATTTCTTCGGTAGCCATGTCGCGACGGAAACAGGGGGGGAAGCATCATCCACCGCGATCCGGGCACTCATCAAACAATTGATAGGAGCAGAACAGCCAAAAAGCCCACTTTCTGACAGTAAAGTTGCAGACATGCTGGGTGAACAAGGGATGGTCATTGCCCGCCGCACCGTAGCGAAATACCGGGAAGCCCTTAAAATTCCACCAGTCAGTTTGCGAAAATCTTTGTAGTCCAGTTCTTGAAATTTTGTTTTAGAATGCTATATATGATTTAGCTCAAACGGCTTTCAGCAAGATGAGCGTATTGTATTAGCAAGCAACATCACCATAGGAGCGCCGTATGAATCTCACCATCAGTGGTCATCACCTTGAAGTAACTCCTGCAATCCGCGAACATGTACAAAGCAAGCTAGAACGTATCAGGAGGCACTTCGATCAAGTCATTGATATTACCGTCACCCTGACAATTGACAAGCTCCGAGAAAAGGACAAGCGTCACAAAGCAGACATTAATCTGCACATCAGCGGTAAAGATATACACGTAGAAAGTCTGGCGCAAGATCTGTACGCTGCCATCGACACCCTGATAGATAAACTGGACCGACAGGTCATCAAGCATAAAGACAAAATCCAGGAACACCAGCACGATGCGATTAAACATATCCCTGATCCGGCATCCGCTTAATAGCTCTACCCCGTAATTGGGCCTGCCCCAATCGGGACGCCAAAACAAGGACGCGAAGTTGGCGTCCTTTTTTGTTGCCCATATTTTTTTAATTATCGTGGCCGCTTGCGGTAGATATTTTTGATGTTAAGGCCATGATTTTCTACCCGGAAAAAATCAGACTTCCTATCAAACTTGCTATCAGATTTACTATTAAGCTAGCTATCAAACTTGCGTTTTCATTCAGTCAAAAAACGATAAAATAACACGGCTACAACCCCACAACTATTCAGCGAACCGGCCACTATGAGCGCACACATTCTCAGTTCCATCCAAAACCATATCGGCATCATCACTCTGGACCGTCCTAAAGCACTGAACTCGCTGTCGCTGGAGATGGTGCGCGCAATCACGAGCACCTTACTGCAATGGCAAGATGATGAAAATGTTCACGCAGTATTCATTCAAGGTAGTAGCGAAAAAGCCTTTTGTGCCGGCGGTGATATCCGCTTTTTTTATGATGTCGGCAACGCCACGCCGATGGGTGACAGCGCCTTGCTGGAAGATTTTTTTACCGAAGAATACGCCCTCAACCATCTGATCCATTTCTATCCCAAACCCTACATTGCCTTGATGAATGGCGTGGTCATGGGCGGCGGCATGGGCATTGCTCAGGCGGGTGTAGCAGGCCGTCTGCGTATCGTCACCGAGCGCAGCAAGATGGCGATGCCGGAAGTGAATATTGGCTTATTCCCCGATGTCGGCGGGGGCTATTTTCTGTCACGCACACAAGGCCAGATCGGCCGCTATCTGGGCCTGACCGGCGAGATGATAGGCGCTGCCGATGCGTTGTATGCCGGGCTGGCGGATGTCTTTATTCCTAGCGCAGAATTACCGGCGCTGATGGCCTTACTGGCCAGTTCAGAGGAAGCCGATATCCGTATGGCGATCCGCGATTTTGCCGCACCGTTTGCAGCGCAAGCCAGGCCCGCCGACAGCAAACTGGCGGCACAACGTGCAGAGATAGACCGGCATTTCAGTGGCGAACAGGTGAGCGCGATCGCTGCCTCACTCAATGCCGACAGCGCGGCTTTTGCTCAGCAAACTCTGGCGGCAATCGAGAAGCGTTCGCCCTTACTGATGTGCGTCACGCTGGAACAACTGCGCCGCGGTGCCGGCATGTCAGTCGCCGACTGCCTGCGCATGGAACGCAATATGGTGCGCCACGTGTTCAAGCATGGTGAAGTGCTGGAAGGCGTGCGGGCTTTGGTGGTCGATAAAGACAATATGCCAAAGTGGTCACCGGCAACGCTGGCGGAAGTGACGACCGGCCAGATCGATGCGTTCTTTGCCGAGGTCTGGCCATCACATGCCCATCCTTTGCGTCATTTAGGCTAAATCATTTACTAGTGAAAAGTACCCTGACTCAGACTACGGATCACATAAACCCCAGGTCAGTATCTTTACAGGCGTTTGATGAACTTAGAACTTGGAACTTAAGGTTTAGAACTTAGGCCATCGTCACAACAATAAAAAATCCGGCAAAGTAGAACGACTCTGCCGGATTTTTTCATTCTGACTAGCCATACCAAGCGCTGGAACAGCTCTTAATGACTGGCGCCGCCACCAAGATAAGCTGCCTTCACCGCCGGGTCATTCTGCAAGCTGGCGGCAGGGCCGTGGACAGAAATTTTGCCGTTTTCCAGCACATAACCATAATCCGCCACCGCCAAAGCTGCGGCGGCAAATTGTTCGACTAGCAACATCGTAGTACCTTCTTGCTTGAGCCGCACAATGATACGAAACACCTCATCAACCAGGATAGGTGCCAACCCCATTGACGGTTCATCCAGCAAGACCACTTCCGGATTCAACATGACCGCACGCGCCATGGCCAGCATCTGTTGCTCACCACCAGACAAGGTGCCGGCCAGTTGATGGCGCCGCTCTTTCAGGCGGGGAAACAATTCCATGGCCTTCTGCAGATCGCTCTCAATATCGCCGCGCGGGCGTGAACGGGTGAACCGTGGAAAGGCGCCCAGCAGCAGGTTATCGGTTACCGACATGGTGGCAAATACCCGTCGTCCTTCCGGTGAATGTGCCAGCCCGGCCCGCGCAATGCGATGTGAATCCTGGCCGGTGATGTCTTTGCCGGCCAGCATCACCTTGCCCTCTTTCGGTTTCAACATGCCGGAAATCGCCCGCATGGTCGTGGTCTTGCCGGCGCCGTTTGAGCCTATCAGGGTCACGACTTTTCCTTTGGGCACGTCCAGAGAAATACCATGCAGCACTTCAACCTTGCCATAAGCGGCGTGTAAATTAGAAATTGTTAACATGTGTTTTCCTTACGCCGTCACTGTTGGTGATGCTGCTGCGGATGGTGTGGACGATGCCGCGGTTGCGCCAAGTTCATCGCTGACACTGCCACCCAGATACGCTTCGATTACCTTAGGATCGGCCTGCACCTGCGCCGGTTTTCCTTCGGATATTTTCTGCCCAAAATCAAGCACCGTGACGGTATCGCAAATCGACATCACCACATCCATATGATGCTCAATCAGGATAATCGTGATGCCGTGTTCGCGGATCTTGCGAATGATGGCGATGAGCTCTTTAATGTCTGGGGCCGTCAGGCCGGCAGCGGGCTCATCGAGTAACAGCAATTGCGGATTTAAGCCAAGCGCCCGGCCGATTTCCAGCAAACGCTGTTTGCCGTAAGGTAGATTGCGCGCTTCTTCATTCGCCATATCCGTCAAGCCGACGAAATGCAAGATGCTGGCAGCCCGCTCACGCGCGGCACGCTCTTCACGCTGGTAACGCGGGGTATGCAGCATGACATCGAGCACATTGCTGCGGAAGGTATTGTGCAAACCGACCAGGACATTTTCTGTCGCCGTCATTTCACCGAACAACTGTACATTCTGAAAAGTGCGCGCCACCCCGCCCAGCGCAATTGAGGCAGGGGTCATCCCTGAAATCACTTTTCCGCTAAATTCAACCAGGCCATCAGTCGGTTTATAAATACCGGTCAGAACGTTCATCATAGTGCTTTTACCGGAGCCGTTAGGGCCGATTAAACCATGCACCGTGCCTTTGGCAATTTGCAGATCAACCCGGTTCAAGGCTTTCAAACCGCCGAACTGCATCAGTAATTGCCGGCCGCTGAGCAAGATACCGCTAGCGGCGCCACTGGCTTGCACAATCGCATGCTGTTCATTCACGGCCAGCGTATCGGCATTGAGCAGCAGATGTTTAGGTGCTTTGCCGAACAGGCTATTGACGAAGCCAACGATACCATCCTGCAAATAATAGACGACGAATAATGTCATCAGGCCAAAGATCGTCAGACGCCAGTCAGTGATATTTTCCAGCTTATACGAATACACTGCCATCGCCACCGTCGCCACCACAGGCACGGCAATGTCGCGCACGCTCTGACGTTTTTTGATGACAGTAACAGCACCGGCGATCAGCCCGACCACGGCAGCAACGGTAGCGATCTGCCGGAACAACTCAATATCGGCCAGCAAAGACGGCAACATCACCACAATCATCGCGCCCAGCAAAGCGCCGCTACGGGTTTTCCGTCCGCCCATAATGACGGCCAGCAAGAACAGGATGGTCAGTTCAAAGTTATAGGTATTGGGTGAAATGTACTCTTCTGAATACGCATATAAACTCCCGGCCAGGCCTGCCAGCGCGGCACTGATCACGAAGGCATAGACCTTGTAGCGATATACCGAAACCCCCATGCAGTCGGAAGCGATAGGACTGTCGCGCAAGGCCTGAAACGCCCGTCCCAGATGCGAGCGCGCGATGCGATGTACCACGATCAACGCCAGCCCCATCATCACCGCCACCACATAGAAATACTCGACTTCGCCCAGTTTATGCCCGAACACAACAGGTTTGCCCAGCTTGATCCCCATCGGCCCTTCGGTCAGAAAAGTCATCTCATTAATCAAAATCTGAATGATGGTGCCGAAGGCTAGCGTCACCATCGCCAGGTAAGGCCCGGTCACGCGTAGCGCAGGCAAGGCCAGCAAGGCGCCAAAGATGGCAGTGACTCCGATACTGGCAGGAAGCGCCAGAAAAATTGGCAGACCCAGCTTGAAATACAGCACGCCGGTAGTGTAAGAACCGATACCAAATAAACCAGCATGACCAAGCGACACCTGGCCGGTATAACCGACCACGATATCGAGGCCGAATAGTAAAATGGCGTAAATCAGAATGGTTTCTGCCAGATGCAGATAGTAGGGGTTATGCATAAGCACCGGTAACAAACCCAGTGCCACAATACCCGCCACAGAAAGGAGTAAGCTCTTCTTGCTCATAGTAATCTCTTATACCTTTTTAATCGCAGCTTTACCAAACAAGCCTGCCGGCTTAATGGCTAACACCAGTAACAGTAGTACCAGTCCGGGCACTTCTTTGTAACCGGTAGAAATATAAAATCCGGTTAAGGTTTCTGCCACGCCCAGCAGCAAACCGCCGACGATCGCACCGACACCCGAAGTCAAACCGCCGATAATCGCTACCGCAAACGCTTTCAAGCCCAGCGCCGAACCCATGGTTGCCCCGGTCAGCGTCAATGGCGCTACCAGCACGCCGGCAAACGCAGCGGTAGCAGAAGACAAGGCATACGAAAAGGTAATCACCATGCGCGTATTAATGCCCATCAGCCCGGCCGCATCGCGGTCATTTGAGGTCGCCACCACGGCTTTACCGTAAATTGATTTGCGATTAAAGATTTCGACTGCCAGCATCATTAACAGCGCACCGAAGACCACCACCACCTGCATCGGTTGCACGTTTGCCCCCAGCACCTGGAACGGCGTGGCTGACAGAGGTGAAGGAAAAGTCAGATCGTCTTTACCCCAGATATTTTCGGCCACATTTTTAAAAATAATTGCCAGCGCAATGGTCGACATGATCCAGCCGAATTCCGATTTAATCTTCATCGCCGGGCGCACACCTATCCATTCGACCACGACCCCTTGCAAGGCCCCGAAGACAATCACGATGGGGATCATCAGCCAGTAATTCATATACGGCCCGCCGTGGATGCTACCGACCACGCTTAAGCCCACCAGCGCACCGAGCATCAGCGCTTCACCCTGACCAAAATTTAATGTGCCGGAAGTGGCAAAGGTTAACTGGTAGCCAAAGGCAATGACGGCATAGATCATCCCTAAGGCAATACCGCTAAAGACAAGTTGTAGGAGGATTTCCATTTTTGATTTTTCCAATGGAGGGCAAGCCGCTAGCCAGCAGGACAGCGAAGGTAGGCATGAATACCCCCAAGGACCTATCCAGTGGGCCAGCGGCATGCAATACGCAAGAGAGAGCAGACCTGAAACAGCAGGCCGGCTCCGATAGAACTACCGCGAGCTCAACAACATTCCGGCTTATTTAGCCTGAACGATGCGACCATCTTTGGCCTCACCCATGACCGGCATGCCGGCTTTGATCGCCTCGTGATCATCATGCGTAAACGGTTTGCTGTAAGTGGTGACGACGCCTTCCACTTTTTCGTTCAGATTTTCCAGTGCTTCGCGCAGCTTGACGCCATCGGTCGTGCCGGCTTGTTTGAAAGCCGCGGCTAACAGATAAATAGAGTCGTAACCCTGTGCCGCAGAGACCGGAGAAGGGATGCGGTCGACCTTATATGCCTTCTGATAGGCCTCGATAAAGGCTTTGCGTTTTGGCGTGCTGGGCTCTTGAATAAAGGTTTGCGGCATCAAAGCACCGTCACCGTTCTTACCGGCATTATCCAAAAAATTACCCATGGATAAAGTCCAGCTACCGATCATCGGCACTTTCCAGCCCAGCTTTTCCATGCCATTGGCGATCTGTGCCAGTTCAGGCCCGATACCGTAGGTCAGCACCGCTTGTGCGCCGCCTTGCTTGGCTTTGAGCAGCTGAGCCGTCATGTCCACGTCTTTGATATTATATTTTTCGACTGCGACAGGTTTAATCCCTTTGGCAGTTAATGCTTTTTCCAAATCTTCACGACCTAACTGGCCGTAATTGGTCGAATCGGCCAGAATCGCCACTTTGCTATATTTGCGCTTGCCGATGGCCTCTTCGACGATCATCGCCGACTGGATGGTGTCGTTGGCGGCGGTACGGAAAATGTAATTATCTTTATGTTCAGGCGGGAGAAACTGTTTGGTGACGATGCTGCCGGTCGCAACATTATTCATCACGGGAATTTTGGCTTCCTGATAAAAGCGCTGGGACGCCAATGACACGCCGGTATTAATATAGCCAACGGTCGCCACCACTTTTTCTTTGTTGATGAGTTCCTGAGCGACCTGAACACCACGCTCGTTTTTGGCTTCATCATCACGTTCAATTAGCTGCAGCTGACGCCCCATCACGCCGCCTTTGGCGTTAATTTCGCTCACTGCTAACTTAACCCCATCACGCATCGACACGCCCATAGGCGCAGAGCCGCCGGTAAACGGGCCAGATACGCCAATCTTAATAGTTTCTGCAGCAATACCCGCAGCAGCCCATCCGATCAGTGCCAGCGCGATCAATGATTTCATCTTGTAGGACATGTCCGTCTCCTGTTTATTTTTTGTGAGTATTTTTTGTCAAATACGCATTCATCATTGCGATACGTATTGACACTCAAATTAACAGAAAATGCATTTTGCAATGCAGCATAGGCTACGTAAGTACTACTACGCAGAACAGGGGAAAGCTCCTCTTGACGGAGAGAAAAATGGGTGCTGCCGCCACGCCACGCCTGTGAAGCAGCGCGCAGGGCAGTCAGTGCAGCACCGAAAATAGGGCTGCCTGTCACGACAAAAGAATGCCTTTCATCGAATAGAAGAATTTTTTTCATCGATTGATGATCTCCCCACGACATTTTTGCTACAAAAATGTCACATAGCAAACGCATACAACTGGCATACAACTGACATGCAATTATTTCAACAAGCCAAATACTTTCCCGATAATCTTGCTGCCAGCACCTAACGGGTCCTGACGTATCGCTTTTTCTTCTTCAGCGATCATCAGATACAAGCCATCCAGCGCACGTTGTGTGACATAGCCTTCCACGGTCGCTTCTTGTTCACGGACTACCCCAAACTTTTGCGCCTGTCCCATCACGCTATTGTATTGCGCTGACAGACCCGCCTTGTCCGTCACCCCTTTCACCAGAGGCAAAAATTTGATAGCCAGTGGCGCGGCGGTTTTTTGTTTGAAAAAATCGGTCACGGAGGTGTCGCCCCCGCTCAGAATGTTTTTGGCGTCCGTCAGCGACATCGATTTAACCGCATTCACCAACAGCGGTTTTGCCATCGGCACAGCGGCTTCCGCCGCGCGGTTCATCGACACCACCAACTCATCGAGTTGCTGCCCCTTGCCTGACATGCGCAACAGCGGGCGCGCTTGTTGCAGTAACGAGGGCAACTGAATTTTCACTTTGTCGTTGTTTAAAAAACCGTTTTCGACACCGAGTTTGGCGACTGCCGCGACCGAGCCTTTATCCAGCGCAGCCTTGAGGCCAGCACTGGCATCCTGATTACTCAGGTCAGCGAAAGACAGTGCATAGGCAGACACAGAAAATGCCGCCACGGTGCCGGCCAGCATAAGGCGGGCAGTTAGTGGAGCAACAGCAGGGGAAGTCAAGGAAATAAAATACGACATGGCAAACTCCTCGGTTAAAGGAGCACAACCGCATGCTCCGTTCAGATTTCTTCAATCGCAAACAAACGGCGATGTTCACGAATAGCATAACGATCGGTCATGCCGGCAATGTAATCAGCGATCTTGCGCGCCTGCGATAACACACGCGCCTCTTCGCTGGCGGCATGCCTGACCTGATAATCAGGCGGTAATAAAATCGGTTCGGCAAACAAGACCTCAAACAATTCCTGCACGATGCGCTTGGCTTTGCTGCTCATACGGTTCACCAGATAATGCCGATACAGGTTTTCATGCAAAAATTGCTTCAGCTGCTTGGCTTCCTGATGCATGGCGTCAGAAAAAGCAATCATCACACCCATGTTGCGCACATCGGCCACTGAGGCCGGTGCATACGCGGCAATGCGCTGTTCGGAGGTTTGAATCAGATCGACAATCAGACGGTTAATCATACGCCGTATGGTCTCTGAAATCGCCCGTCGACCGTTGATACCAGGGTAAGCCGCATCCACTTCACGCCGGTGACGGGCATAAAAATCGAGCGTCATCAGATCAGACTCAAGCAATAAACCTGAACGCAAACCGTCATCGATATCATGATTATTGTAGGCGATTTCATCGGCCAGATTGGTCAGCTGCGCCTCTAAGCTCGGCTGTGTCTTATTGATAAATCGCTGCCCGACATCACCCAAAGTTTTAGCATTACTCAGGGAACAGTGTTTGAGTATGCCTTCGCGGGTCTCAAAGCTCAGGTTAAGGCCGTCAAAGGCACCGTAACGCTCTTCCAGGGCATCGACGACGCGCAGGCTTTGCAGATTATGTTCAAAGCCATTGAACTCCTTCATGCAGGCATTGAGCGCATCCTGGCCAGCATGCCCGAACGGTGTGTGGCCCAAATCATGCGCCAGCGAGATCGCCTCAACCAGATCTTCATTCAAACGCAAATTACGCGCGATAGAACGGGCAATCTGTGCCACTTCCAGACTATGCGTCAGCCGGGTGCGAAACAGATCGCCTTCATGATTGATGAAGACCTGGGTTTTATATTCTAAGCGACGAAACGCCGTGCTATGGATAATACGATCACGGTCACGCTGAAATTCAGAGCGCGAATGTGCTTTGGGCTCAGCATAACGTCGCCCTTGTGAAGCAGCCGATTGCGCCGCATACGGCGCGAGATGAGCATCAGAAAACATGGTGGGTATGTATCATCGATGAAATGCGCTTTGATTTACCAGAGGAAATGTCGACGTTATCAACACGAGTGGAAGACTAATGCCAGCCTGAATAACAGCGCAAGCCAAAGCCGCTCGTCAGACGCAAGCGCGTAAAGTCGCCAACAAGGCTTCTTTCGGAACAGCGGTGATCAAAGGGGAGCCTAAGGGTTGAAGCAGAATAAATTTAATTTTCCCACCTTCATTTTTCTTATCGACTTCCATCAACTCCAGCCAGCGCGCTTCGCCAAGATCAGGGGCAACAACTGGTAAACCGGCGGCTTCCACCAATTTCTGTATGCGCACTTTAGTAACATAGTCGATATGCCCTAAACGGCAAGACAAATCGGCCGCCATCACCATGCCGCAACCTACGGCTTCACCGTGTAGC
>JBBQNW010000039.1:0-17165 GCA_038330335.1 Burkholderiales bacterium
CATCAATCCCCTCCGCATCACCGATTAACGTTGCCGTCGGCATTCTGATGAAAGCCAACGGCGATGTCTTGCTGGGGCAGCGTCCCGCTGGCAAGCCGTATGAAGGCTACTGGGAGTTTCCCGGCGGCAAGGTCGAAGCCAATGAAACTATCCTCGATGCACTCAAGCGTGAATTTGTCGAAGAATTAGGTATACAGATCATTACCGCGACACCCTGGTGCGGCGTCGAATATGTCTATCCGCACGCCCACGTACGGCTGCACTTCTACATTTCGCACGAATGGCAGGGCGAAGCGCAAAGCCTGGAAGGCCAGGCCTTCGCCTGGCAAGGTACGGTCGGCGTCAGCCCTTTATTGCCGGCCACCATACCCTTGCTGGAATGGCTGGATCTGGAACGCTTTGGTGTGCCTAAGTAGTTTTCAGTTACCTCGCCGCCGATTCCGCATCCTCGATTTTCCATCCCCGACTCTGCATTCCCGACTCCGCATTCCCGTTCTCCATCCCTCACAGGTAGCCCTGGATCTGGCGTCTGAGGACGCGTCTGGCTATTCATTTAGGTGCGGTTTTGGTGCCAAGTTGGCTTTCGTGTCTCGATTGCAGTGCTGAGCTTGCCGGGGAAATGGCTATTTGAGTGTAGCCTCTGCCTATGCGAAAGCCCATGTGTATCGATTTTTATACGCTGTATTTAAATCGATACATCGTTCTATATTCAGTACGCCATAGAGGTAAGATTCTAATTTTTTAATTTGTTTATAATGTCGCTGTAGCGAAATTAATACAGGTAAATTGATCAATTTTATTGAAATTTTTTAAGTACTTGAATTTCTTCAATAAAATTTTTTGGCACGGCGATTGCTTAAGGTGTTCTAGGTAGTGTTCCCGTGTCACTCTTAACTTTAAGAGATGCGGGTGCCAGAAGCGCAAAGGAGAAGCTTAAATGCAGCAAGCAGTTGGACGGGCAGGGGCATTACTCAAGATTGATTTACAGGCGTTGCGCCAGAACTACCGCGCATTGCGTCAGCGTTTAGGTACGGCACAATGCGGCGCGGCGGTAAAGGCCGATGCTTATGGTTTAGGGGCGATACGGGTCTCTCAGGCATTAGTGGAAGAGGGCTGTAAGCATCTTTTTGTTGCGCATCTGGAAGAAGCGATTGCACTGCGTCCCCATATTCCTGAGTCTGTGGCGATGTATGTTATGCACGGCTCACCAGTTGGTTATGAGCCCGAATTTATCGAGCATCGCTGTGTCCCCGTATTAAATAGTGCGGAACAGATTCTGGCATGGCGTGCATTGGCGCAATCCCGGCAAATGGCCTTGCCTGCGATTATTCAACTCGACACCGGCATGTCCCGCATGGGGCTGTCTGGCAAAGAAGTGCAGGCTTGGCTGGCAGATCCGGATTTTATTCGCGGTATCGATTTGCACTATCTGATGAGCCATCTGGCCTGTGCAGAAGACCAGCAACACCCGATGAATCAACAACAATTGCAGGCTTTCAGGGCATTGCGTGCGCAATTGCCCGTTTGCGGTGCAAGCCTGGCCAATTCTTCCGGAATATTTTTGGGTGCAGAGTTTCATTTTGATCTGGCGCGCCCCGGTGCGGCCTTGTATGGCTTGGCGCCGGTTGCCGGCATGGCGAATCCTATGCAGGCAGTTGCACATTTGCAAGGTCGGATTATTCAAACCCGCGAAATTGCTGCCGGTACTGCAGTAGGTTATGGCCTGACCTGGCGCAGTACCGAGACCAGCCGGATTGCCACGGTGGCGGTGGGCTATGCCGATGGCTGGTTGCGTAGCCTGAGTAACCGCGGCGTGGCGCACATCGCCGGGATCGCCGCGCCGATGGTCGGGAATGTCTCGATGGATACCATTACGCTCGATGTCAGCCATGTCCCTGTAGAACAGCTTGGCGCGGGCGCCTTGGTTGATCTGATCTCGGCCAAGAATACGGTAGATCAGGTGGCCGGGCGTGCCGGTACCATCGGCTATGAAATCCTGACCAGCCTTGGCCTGCGCTACCAGCGCCAATATGCCGATTAAGCAAACGATCAATATCAATATCAGCAGCATCAGCAACATCAGCAACATCAGCAAAATACACAAGATATAAAAAGTCAGTATTCGCCTCAAAGGAAATTAGAATGAAGATCGTTATTTTAGGCGCCGGTGTCATCGGCACGGCATCGGCTTATTATCTGGCCAAGGCCGGTCATGATGTGACGGTGATTGAACGTCAACCGGCCTCCGGTCTGGAAACCAGTTTTGCTAACGCCGGTGAAGTGTCGCCGGGATATTCTGCGCCCTGGGCTGGCCCCGGGATTCCTCTGAAGGCGATCAAGTGGCTGATGATGCAGCATAGCCCGCTGGCGATCCGCCCAAGCTTAGATCCGCAAATGTGGCGCTGGGTCACCCAGATGCTGATGAATTGCACGACGAAACGCTACGAAATTAACAAGGGTCGCATGCTGCGCATGGCCGAATATAGTCGCGACGTGTTGCAGCAGTTGCGCAGCGATACCGGCATCCATTACGACGAGCGCACTCAGGGCACGATGCAATTGTTCCGCAATCAGGCGCAAATGGATGCCTCTGCCACCGATATCGCTATCTTGCAACGTTATGGCGTGCCGTATGAGTTACTCGATAAAGCAGCGTGCCTGAAAATAGAGCCGGCGCTGGCCAATGTTCAGCACAAGTTTGTCAGTGCCTTGCGTTTGCCGGGCGATGAAACCGGGGATTGTTTTAAATTTACCCAAAACCTGGCCCAGCTGGCTGAGGGCCTGGGTGTCAAGTTTCAGTACGGTGTGAGTATTGAGCGACTGCTAACGGAAGGCGACAAGATGAGCGCGGTGCAAACCTCGGCCGGGCTGATCACAGCCGATACCTTTGTGCTGGCGTTGGGCAGTTATTCGCCTATCTTGTTACGTGACCTGGGTGTAAAAATCCCGGTGTACCCGATTAAGGGGTATTCCATTACGCTGCCGGTTGCCGATGCCGCTTGCGCGCCGGAATCGACAGTCATGGATGAGACCTACAAAGTCGCCATTACCCGTCTGGGTGACCGGATCCGGGTCGGTGGCACGGCCGAAATTGCTGGCTACAATCTGGATTTACGCGCCGATCGCAAGGCTACGCTGGTGCACTCGGTCACCGATTTATTTCCGGGCGGCGGCGTGATCGAACAGGCCGAATTCTGGACCGGTTTGCGACCGATGACCCCGGATGGCACGCCCATCGTCGGCCCTACCCCTTTCCGTAATCTGTTTTTGAACACCGGGCATGGCACCCTGGGCTGGACCATGGCTTGCGGTTCCGGTCAATTTATTGCCGATGTGGTGTCCGGAAAACGCCCGGCAATCTCGACCGAGGGTTTGTTCATGGATCGCTATGGCAGCGCTAACCGGCCAATTATTATTGCAAAGGAGCTGCAATCATGAATTTGATAGAACGCGAACAATTACTCTTAAGCACAGAAATTTTTGCCGATCCCAGCCTGAATATGCGGTTTTATACGGCGATTGAATTGCTGGCGCAGATCGTGATGGTCATGCCCCGCACCTTGAATGTCAGTGCGATGGCGCAAGCGACCGGTAAAACCCCGCGCTTAGTGCGCTCTATCCTGTCGACCCTGAGCAAGGATGGCCTGGTGGCGCGCGATGAGAAAGAAAAAGATGCCTGGCATTGCCGCAGTTGCAATGGCATCATTACCCTGGCAGATATTTATCGCTGCTTTTGTCTGGCGGAAGAATGCGCCGCGGCTAAGGCCGCGACTGCCGCCGCTGCAATCGCAGCAGCAATCGCAGCAGCTAGTGCGGAGGCTGAGGCTGAGGCTGATGCCGAAATGGATAGCATCGCGCTGGATCATGCGGCTAAAAGAAAATCCCGCAGTTCCAGTCAAAATAGTGTTGATCTGCTCATGATGCAGGTCAAAATGACGGTGAATCGGGCCGTCTTGCAGCAACTCGAACAATTTGATCTGGGGCGTCTGCGTGGCCTGGCGTCGACCAGCAGTTTTCGCAGCCATAATGCGCGGCCGCGCGGTTATATTCCGGAACCGTATTGATATTTTCCGTCACATTCTCCCACCCTGAACATGCGCATTAACATTCAATTTAAAGACCGTGTCGGTATTGCGCATGAAATACTAGCGGTGCTGGCGCGTCGCGGTCTGAATGTGATCGGTGTCGAGGTTGACCCGCCGAATATTTATATCGATATTCCCGAGTTGCTGGAGTTTATGCTCCCTTCTTTGCAAGAAGACTGCAATCTGGTTCGAGGTGTGGGGAAAATAATAGTACTGGATATTTTGCCCGGCATCCGCCGTCGCTTAAATCTCGATACCGTGATGGCAGCGATGGAAGACCCGGTAATTGCGATCGATGCCAGTGGCAAAGTGGTTATCGCGAACGCTGCGGCCGCGACAGTGGCCGGCATGAGTGAAGAGGCGCTGTGTCAGCACACGCTCCGGGATCTATTGGAAGACCCGTCCACCCAGGATGAACTGATCGTCAATGCGTTTCGTATTCCATCGCGAGAAGTCATCTTGAATGGGGAACCGTTCCTGATGGATGTGACACCAGTTTTCGAGCCGTTCTCAGCAGGTGTAGCGAGCTTGGGTCAGACCGTTGGTGCCGTTCTGACCTTGCATGCGCCGCGACGTATTGGCGGCCGCCTGCATGCTATACAGCATTCAGAAGGCAGTGGATTTCATTTCATTATTGGCGAGTCTGAACAGATACAAGCATTAAAAGTACGTGCGGCAAGAGTTGCGGTAGTGGATGCACCTCTGCTGATTACCGGTGAAACCGGCACCGGCAAGGAGTTGCTGGCGCAAGCATGCCATGGCATCAGTGCGCGCAGCAGTGCGCCATTTCTTGAGCTTAATTGTGCGGCTTTACCTGAAAGCCTGGCAGAGAGTGAATTGTTCGGTTATATGGCAGGCGCCTTTACTGGTGCGCAACGTGGTGGCAAGCCCGGCCTGATAGAAATGGCGGATGGTGGTACGGTGTTTCTCGATGAGATCGGTGAAATGTCGCTCTATCTGCAAGCCAAATTGTTGCGTTTTTTAAATGACGGCAAATTCAGGCGTATTGGCGGCGATAAGGAAGTGAAGGTAAATGTGCGTATTATCAGCGCAACACACCGCAATTTACGCAAAATGGTCCAGGAAGGTGCTTTTCGTGAAGACTTGTTTTATCGACTGAATGTCTTACACCTGGAGATGCCTGCCCTGCGTGAGCGCCCCGATGATATTTTGCTGTTGGCCAGGCATTTTATCGAGCGTGCCTGCACCCAGGCGCAAAAGCCTGTTTGCCGTTTAAATTCTTCTGCCTGTGTTGCCTTGGTATCGAACCGCTGGCCGGGGAATGTCCGGCAGTTGCAAAACGTCGTCTTCAGGGCAATCACCATGTCCGATCAGCGCATTCTTGATGCCGCAGATCTGGATTGGGCAGAGGGCAGTATTTCCGCCGAGGAGGTAAAGCTCGATATGGCAGAAAGCTGGGAATTATCGGTCAATGCATTTGAATCGGCTTTGCTGGAAAAGCTCTATCCTCAGTTTCCATCGAGCAGAAAACTGGCCGTCCGTCTGGCGACTTCGCATTCGATGATTGCGGCAAAATTGCGCAAGCACGGGATTCCACAGAAACGTTAAAACAGTTCCGGCAGCGCCAATTTATATTGCTAAAATTTGATCGTGCTTGTGATGATGTTGCAGTCTGTGCAGTCTGTGCAGTCGGAGTCGACCGCTGCACTGTCAGCGCAAACCTGATTCGTCAGCGCTTGCTGACTATCGCTGCACTCCATCCGGGTCCATTCCGCTGTCGGGATCATCCGGCAGATTGACCGCAGGTATGCTGTATTTTTCTTCAGCCCAGGCGCCCAAATCTATTTGTTTGCAGCGTTCTGAACAAAACGGGCGAAACGGACTCGCTTCGCTCCAGGTGACTTTCGCCCCGCAGGTAGGGCAATTAACTAAGGTAGCCATCGTGATTAAAAGTTACATAAGGTAAGATCAAACGGAATATCGCCTTCAAACGGCTTGGACTTCATGTCACCGCCTTGTGACATGAAGCGTATCCATAACATATATTTGTTGGCTGAAATTTCAGGAATCGCACCGAGTTCCCGCTCGACATTGACGCGTAGTAACTGGTACATTTTTCCCTGTAGCATTTGTTGATAACTGCCCGATTGTGCAAAGACTTTAGTCGTGACGCCGGATTCGCGTAACAGACGTAATACCACATTGATGGCATCAAATAAAGGTGCAATCGGGGCAAACCACATTGTAATATCCGCAAAGCGTTTTTCGGCCGGATTTTTTTGCCATGCATAGTAGCTGGGAAGATCAAACTCACAAGCGCCACCGGGAATAATCGTGCGTCCCCGGATACTCATGAGCCATTCGTTGTCACGGATAGTCTGGCCGGTTTTTCCGGTGCAGGCCATCAGCGCGCTGCTGGCGCGGTCGACATCTTCCAGCACCCGGTCCAGCATATCTGCCTGCACATTGGGGTTGGATTTAAAGCTCACCAGGGTATGTTTTTGACGTTCTAACTCTTGTAATAAATCCGATTTCAGATCAGCGCGGCCGGCGACTTCCAGCATTTCAAAAATGGTGGAGAGCGCAACGTGATGTTGCAGTGGATCTGACTGATGCAGAAAAAAAGAGAATTTTTCATACAAGTCTTCTAATCGCAATAACGTGCGAATACGCTCGTTAAAAGGGTATTCGTAAACAATCAAAATAATATCCCTGTAAATATAGTGCTAACTTAAGTTTCACGTGATTCTGAACCAAGCTGAGCAAAATTACAAACATTGCGTGCGATTTGTTTCAGATTGTTTCAGATTGTTTTCTTAGCTTCGGCCAGTGCCAGATATTTAGCATGCAGCAGAGCGACCTGAGCATGAATCGCCGATAAATCCCCTTCGTTGAGAATCACATCATCAGCGGCCTGTTGCCGTTGCTCGCGGCTAGCTTGCGCCTGCATGATGGCGGTCACCTGCTCTTTCGGCAGGCCGCTCCTGCTGATCACGCGCTGTATCTGCGTTGATTCCTTGCAGTCAATGAGCAATACGCGCTCGACCCGGGTTTTCCACGAGCCCGATTCCACCAGCAAGGGGACGATAAAAATGCGGTAGGCGCCGCTAGCCTGTTTTGCTGCAGCCTCGGTTTCCCGGCGTATCAAGGGGTGCAGAATACCTTCCAGGCGCTTTTTTTCTGCCGGCTGGCTAAATACCAGAGCGCGCATTTTAGCCCTGTCCATGGCACCGGATTCATCAACGAACTGAGCGCCAAATTCGCGTCTGATTGCCTCCATCGCGGCGCCGGCAGGGCCAGTCAACTGATGCGCAATCTGATCCGTATCGATCAGATCAGCACCAAGTTGCCCGAACATATTTGCTACGGTCGTTTTGCCGCTGCCAATACCGCCGGTTAAGCCTATCGTCAATACTGGAGGCGTCATCAGGCTAATTAACCCAGGTACTGTTGTGACAACTGCTTACCCCACAACAGAGCAATAACGCCTGCCGCTGCCAGATAAGGGCCGAATGGTATCGGATTGTTTTTACTCATATTGGCAAACAGCATCATAGTAATGCCGACGATGGCACCAACCACAGAAGAGAGCAGAATAATCACCGGTAACATGGTCCATCCCATCCATGCGCCAAGCGCAGCGAGAAGCTTGAAGTCACCATAACCCATGCCTTCTTTCCCGGTGGCAAGCTTGAATAGCCAGTATATTGACCACAAGGCTAGATAGCCAGCCACCGCACCGATGACGGCACTAGTTAAAGACGTGAAAGTAGCATTGAGATTAAATAATAAACCGCACCAGAGTAAGGGGTAAGTCAGATCGTCCGGCAATAGCTGGGTATCGGCGTCAATAAATGTCATTGCTACCAGCAGCCATACAAATAGCACCGCTGCCAACCCTGCAAGCCCGGTGCCAAAATGCCAGATCATGAAGGCCGACAGCAGACCGGTCAGTAATTCCACCATCGGATAGCGCGCCGAGATAGGTGTTTTACAGTTTGTGCATTTTCCTCCAATGGCCAGATAGCTGAGCACAGGAATATTTTCCATGGCGCTGATCTGATGGCCACAATGCGGGCAGGCAGAGCGCGGTAACATCAGATTGAAGCGATCGGTATGGGGTAGCTCTTTACCGCTTTCGCTGGCAACGTAATTATCGGATTCCCTTTGCATCATTTTGGGAACCCGGTATATCACTACATTTAAAAAACTCCCTATGAGCAAGCCGAGAATGCCGGCAATGACCGTGTGTAGCCAGCTATTTGGGGCTGCAAAAAAAAGCAAATCAAGCATCAGACCACCGAGCCGAGTTTGAAAATTGGCAGATACAAGGCGACGACCAGGCCACCGATGATGACACCAAGGATCACCATGATGATGGGTTCCATCAGGCTTGCCAATGTTGCGACCGCTTCATCGACTTCTTCTTCATAAAAATCCGCAACTTTACCCAGCATTGCATCGAGTGAACCTGACTCTTCACCGATAGAGACCATTTGCGTCACCATATTTGGAAAGACATTGGCATTTTGCATGGCCACGGTCAGGCTGGTGCCGGTGGTGACCTCGGTCTGAATTTTAATCGTCGCATCCAGATAAACCGCATTGCCGGCAGCGCCACCGACAGAATCCAGGGCTTCTACCAACGGCACACCTGCCGCAAACATGGTCGCCAAGGTGCGGGTCCAGCGTGCGATGGTGGCTTTGCGTATGACGTCACCAAAGATTGGCGCCTGTAGCAATATTCTGTCCATGAAGCGCTGCATGGTTAATGAGCGTTTCCAGCTATGCATGAAAAAATAGATGGCACCAAAAAGACCGCCAAAAATCAGGTACCAGTTAGCAACGAAGAAATCGGAAATTCCCATAACGACTAAGGTCGGTGCCGGAAGCTCAGCGCCGAAACTGGAGAATACCTCTTTAAACGCCGGTACGACCCAGATCATGATGACAGCGGTGACAATAAACGCCACCGCAAGAATCGCAATCGGATAAGTGAGTGCTGATTTAATCTTGCCTTTCATTGCCAGAGTTTTTTCCTTGTAAATGGCAAGGCGCGTCAGTAAATCTTCCAAAATACCGGCTTGTTCACCGGCACCGACCAGATTGCAAAACAGAGGGTCAAAATACAGGGGGAATTTACGGAAAGCTTGATTTAAGCTTGAGCCTGTTTCTACATCGGCACGAATATCCATTAAGAGCTTTGATACCGATGGGTTTGTGTGGCCTTTGCCAACAATGTCAAATGACTGCAATAACGGAACACCCGCCTTCATCATGGTGGCGAGCTGACGGGTGAACAAGGTAATATCTTTGTCAGTAATTTTCTTCCCGGTACTGTAACTCTTCTTTTTGAGTTTCGTAACCAGAATACCTTGCCGGCGCAACGTGGCGTTAACAATAGCTTCGCCGCCAGCACGCAATTCGCCGCTGACAGTTTTACCCATTTTGTCCTTGCCTTCCCAGGCGAACAACTGCTCTTTAGCTTGTATTGTTTTTACTGGTTTTTTACTAGTTGTTGCCATGTCACTATCCCTATCGATTAGTCGTTGGTGCAGCCTAATACTTCTTCAAGGCTAGTGGCCCCTTGCTTTACTTTTTGCAAGCCTGACTGACGCAGGCTCCTGACACCATCTTTTTCAGATTGCTTCTTGATTTCCAGAGCTGATCCGTTCGCTAAAATGATGCGCTCGATGGCCTCAGTGATCGGCATAATCTGATAAATCCCTACCCGGCCTTTGTAACCACTACCGCTGCAGCGTTCGCATCCGACCGGGCCGTAGGGTTTCCAGGTGCCGTCCAGTTCTTCTTCTTTGAAGCCGGCTTGCAATAACACATCGTCCAGAATCTCTACCGGTTTTTTACAAGTGCAGAGGCGGCGTGTTAAGCGTTGTGCGGTGATCAGAATCACGGACGAGGCGATATTGAATGCGGCCACGCCCATGTTCATCAGGCGCGTTAAGGTGGATGGGGCATCATTGGTATGCAAGGTGGAAAATACCATATGGCCGGTTTGGGCCGCCTTGATTGCAATGTCTGCTGTTTCCAGATCGCGAATTTCGCCGACCATGATGATATCCGGATCTTGCCGCAGGAAGGATTTGAGTGCTACTGGAAACGTCAGTCCGGCCCTGTCATTAATATTGACCTGGTTGACGCCGGGTAAGTTAATTTCAGCCGGATCTTCCGCTGTTGAAATATTAATGCCGGGTTTATTAATGACATTGAGGCAGGTGTACAGGGACACTGTTTTCCCTGATCCGGTTGGCCCGGTGACCAATACCATGCCATATGGACGCTGAATTGCCTCCATTAATATGGCTTTCTGATCCGGGTCGTAACCGAGCGCATCGATCCCCATCTGTGCTTGCGATCCATCCAAGATACGCATGACGATTTTTTCGCCAAACAGCGTAGGGAGTATGCTGACACGAAAGTCGATGGATTTGCTAGCGGAGAGCGTTAGTTTCATCCGGCCATCTTGCGGCACACGTTTTTCGGAAATATCCAGTTTGGAAATGACCTTGATACGCGAAACCAGTTTGTCTTTGATGGCCAGAGGCGGCTGGGTAATTTCACGTAATTCACCGTCAACCCGGAAGCGAATCCGGTAAAATTTTTCGAACGGTTCAAAATGTAAATCGGATGCGCCCATATTGATTGCATCAATCAACATTTTTTGTAAAAATTTTACGACAGGCGCATCGTCGACCTCAGTGGCTTGCGTGTCGGGAATGCCCGAATTAAGATCTTCTTCTGCAAATTCAATGCCGTAGTCGTCGTTTGTCAGATCGCTCAGGCTTTGTTCTGTCGTTTTGCTGAGTTTTTCCAATAATTTTAATAAAGCATCGTGCTGAACTACCACCAGTTCCACGCCCAGGCCGGTTTGGAACTTAATCTGGTCTATCGCGTTCGTATTGGTCGGATCCGAAATCGCCAGTGAAATTTTATTCCCTTTTTTCGCCAGTGCAACCATGCGCTGGGATTGCATCAGTTTCACGTTAACAATTTTTTCCGGCAGCATACTTTCGTTAAAGACGGTTAAATCTACCAGCGGATAGCCGAAAGTGTCGGAACAAAATGCCGCAAGATCTCTTGCGGTGATTAATGCACTGGCCAGCAATACATCGACAAATTGTGTCTTTTCAGCCAGAGATTTTTTTTGTAAGGGTTCAATTTGCGCCGGCGACAGAATATTTGCCTGGACGAGTGCCCGGGCAAGCCCTGATGAGGGCGGTGTTGGTCCGGCAGAATGAGGTAGAACAGCAGACATAGGGTCTTTTAAATGATATTTATTAAGTCAGTCTATGCATAGAATAATGCGGCCAAGCAAGGCTTTTGTAAAGCTACGTCTGTCACTTGCTATGCTCCAATAGTATAAAGGTGTTCTTGTAATTAAACTATCTTACTTAAATCTCTATTGGATTTTGAGGTGGTTTTGCCACTAACATGCGCCGGTGTTGATTTCTTATTTACTACTTCACTCTGCAAAGCATTAATTTGTGGGGCAAACAAAGTCGCGCGCGCCAATGAGCCACTACCGAGGATTCCCGCATAGTTCAGGATCTCACGCAAATGAACTTAGACAGTTCGCTGCCTTGAATGCGGCAGGAATTTGTTGGTGATCTTTTAACGGTGGGAATTGATGCGCGAATCCGCTGCAAACGCCAGATTCTTCACTCTGTTGCCGGCTCTGCTATTTCTGATCTGCGGCAATCGCATGTTATTGCCGGCGATCAATCGGTATTGCGTTAAACCGTATTGATGGCGCTATTGTTCTTGAGCTGAGCTTAACCATAGATTGAGGTCTGTACATTGTCATGGCAACCTGGTCTGAGTTGCGCGCAGCTGGTTTTGACTCACAAAGACACATTCCGTGAGCAGATTTTTCTGGTCAAGAATGCTATCTCTGTTTCAGGGCGTTTTTTGTTGTCTTTGATTAAGCATCGGCTCGACTATGCTGCTCTTGATTTTTACTCATTAGCATAGTCTTCATTTCGGTAGCGCTGGCTATGGCTGCAATTGCTGATGAAATAAGAAGCTGATGAAATACAAAGCTGATTAATGATTCCTGTCGACCGCGAAACTGGCCAGCGCCAGTAATGTTTGCTTGAACGGACTTTCTGGTAAAAGTGCCAGTGAGGCAGTGGCTTTGCTGGCGGCTTTGATCGCCTCGTTTTTCGTGTAATCGAGTGCGCCAGAATGCGTAATTGCTGCCAGGATGGCATCGAATTTTGATTCGTCGCCTTCTTCTATACAAACCCGCACCAGATTTTTTTGTTCCTCAGTGCCGTATTTCATCAGATAAATTAAAGGCAAGGTGGGCTTTCCTTCGCGCAAGTCGTCGCCTACGTTTTTTCCGATATCATCGGCGTTGCCTGAGTAATCCAGTACATCGTCAATCAATTGAAACGCGGTACCCAGAGAGCGGCCGTATTCCGCCGCCGCTTCGATTTGTTCTGCATTCGCTCTGGCAATCAGGGCCCCGACTTGGGCTGCAGCTTCAAATAATTTGGCCGTTTTTGAACGGATCACCTGCAAGTAGCGCGCCTCGGTCACATCCGGGTCGTGCATGTTCAGCAGCTGTAACACCTCTCCTTCGGCAATCACGTTGGTCGCATCAGCCAGAATGCGCATCACTTGCATACTATCAATGCTGACCATCATCTGAAACGCACGTGAGTACAAAAAATCACCCACCAGCACTGATGCGGCATTGCCAAACAAGGCATTTGCAGTTTGTCGTCCGCGACGCAATGAAGACTCATCAACGACATCATCATGCAGTAAAGTTGCGGTGTGAATAAATTCCACAATCGCTGCCAGTTCATGATGGCGCGTGCCTTGGTACTGAAAAGCATTTGCCATCAACAATACCAATACCGGACGGATGCGTTTGCCGCCGGCACTGATGATGTATTCAGATATCTGGTTAACTAGAGGGACTTCGGAGTGAAGTTGTTGTCTAATAACCTGGTTTACTGCTGCCATTTCAGGGGCAATAAAATCTGTGATGCTGTTTTGGGTAGCTGAGGCAGACAAGGGCGAACCTGCGAAAAATTCAAGATAGCCAGATTATACGGTGTCGGCACGATGTTTGCGGGAATTGCCAAGCTAAAGTTCTGGAAGAGTAGACCCTCTTTTTGAAAATTTTTGCGCTAAATCATTACTTTCATTAAAGATGGACATTGCCGGAGCGGCTCTGTCTATGGATTTTTCCAATGAGTCTTGTTCAGTCAAGGCGAGTAATTAGAACATCGTCAATTGTTTCACTGAAAAAATTGGGCTACGTATTTAATGACAATAAAGATACAACAGACCGCTTGTTCACAGCGGATGGCGCTGTTACCTGCGCTTTTTGGCGTGAAATGCAGACGCAAGCAGAGCACATGCATGTCATTGCAAATGCTGCGGCAACGGTCAGCAATACATTTTTTTGTTTTAAGCGGGCTCAAGGCTGTGTTGGTGAGCGCCGAGCGCCGAGCGAGCGAGGGGGGATGCGCGCCTGGGCAAGACAGAGGCGTATTAACGTATTTTTGACAGCCGACAATAATTTCAAACCACTGCTTAGTGGGATTGGGCGCTGGCAAAGCCTGCCTTTGCAGGTAATCAGGATGCTTTTGCATCGGCCCTGGTAGCTGAGATGGATCAGTATAATCTGGCGAGGATTGATCTCGACCTGGAAAGCAAGGGGGCATGAGAGCGGCCGCGTTGCCTACGCGAAATTTGTCTGAGGGAAGCAGTACGGACCTCACTGCGTCGGGTCGGCGGCTCATGCGCGCGCGATACAAAAATCAGGTGCCGGAATGGTCTTGCGGGATGCGCAATTACTCGGGTAACAATGGCGCACTACCGATATCCGGGATGCGATACCGGTGCGGCGGCGGTCGCCTGGCGCTGGCTGGCAGGATCTGCATGCGGGAATCAGGTGATGAAAATTTACGCAAATAGTCTTTGACTGCGTCCCGGGTGCTATGTATAATCCGCGGTTCACCCGCTTTCTTGTGCAGTTATTGTAAAGCGAGAGAAAATCCCTATATTTATTTGATGAGGTTTCACATGTACGCGGTCATAAAAACCGGTGGCAAACAATATAAAGTTGTCGCTGGTGAAAAACTTAAAGTAGAACAGATACCTGCAGACATTGGCTCCGAAATCACCATAGATCAAGTACTCGCCATGGGCGAGGGAGAGACCATTAAATTTGGTACTCCATTGGTCGCAGGTGCTACGGTGCTGGTTAAAGTGATTGATCACGGACGCCACGACAAAGTTCGCATTTTCAAAATGCGTCGTCGTAAGCATTACCAGAAGCGTCAAGGCCATCGCCAAAACTACACTGAACTGCAGATTGTTTCAATCAACGGTTAATCCGTCGATAAAGCAATTTACTCACCTGAATTTCAAGGAGCTAATTAAATGGCACACAAAAAAGGCGGCGGCACCACGCGCAACGGCCGTGACTCAGAGTCAAAACGACTCGGCGTTAAAGTTTACGGCGGTCAGTCTATCAATGCTGGCGGTATCATCATTCGTCAACGCGGCACCCGCGTTCACGCTGGTGAAAACGTCGGTATGGGCAAAGATCATACTTTGTTCGCACTGACACCAGGCAAAGTACAATTTGCAATCAAAGGTGCTGCAAAGCGCCAATACGTTACTGTTGTAAAAGCAGCTGAAGTTGTAGCTGCTTAATGCAATAAGTAAGGCGCAAGCCCGTATAGAAAAGGCTCTGCCGTTGGTAGAGCCTTTTTAATTTGTACTGAAATATTTTCCGGATAAAAGTAACGCGGTTTGTGTCTGGTGCGCTGTGCGCTGCACCGCAAATGCGATGACTGTTTTATCCCTTGTATTCACCATCACTCAGGTAATGGGAGTCGCGCAGCAGATGCTGCGGATGAGATTTCTCCTCAGTGTTGGTTCTAAAGCTGAAAAGCTCTATTGTTTAGGTGGCAAACATGAAATTTATCGACGAAGCAAGAATCGAAGTGATTGCAGGCGATGGCGGTAACGGCGTCGCCTCCTTTTGTCGTGAAAAATTCAGACCTTTTGGCGGACCCGATGGCGGCGATGGCGGCAAAGGCGGTAGTATTGTCGCGGTCGCAGACCGCAATATCAATACCCTGGTCGATTTCCGCTTTTCCAAGCTGCACAAAGCGAAAAATGGTGAAAATGGCCGCGGTGCCGATTGTTACGGTAAGGGCGCGGACGACATTGTATTGCGTATGCCGGTAGGCACGCTGATTGTCGACCGCAATACCGATGAGCCTATCGCCGATTTAACCGAGCATGGTCAGGAAGTCGTACTGGTTAAGGGCGGTGAAGGCGGTTGGGGCAATATCCATTTTAAATCGTCTACCAATCGTGCGCCGCGTCAGCGCGGTGATGGTAAAGAGGGCGAACGTCGCGAGCTGAAGCTGGAATTAAAAGTATTGGCCGACGTCGGTTTGCTGGGTTTGCCGAATGCCGGTAAATCGACCTTCATTACGGCAGTCTCTAACGCACGCCCTAAAATTGCTGATTATCCGTTTACCACTTTGCACCCGAATCTGGGTATGGTCCGCGTCAGCCATGAAAAAAGTTTTGTGATCGCCGATATTCCTGGTTTGATCGAAGGTGCGGCGGATGGTATCGGTTTAGGCGTGCAGTTTCTGAAGCATTTGCAGCGCACAGGTTTGCTCTTGCACATCGTCGATCTGGCACCGTTTGATGATACCGTTGATCCGGTCAAAGACAACAAGGCACTGGTCAAGGAATTGCGTAAGTACGATGAATCATTGTACGAAAAACCGCGTTGGCTGGTGTTGAATAAGCTCGATATGCTGAGCGAAGATGAGCGTAAAAAGCGGGTAAAAGACTTCGTCAAGCGTTTCGCCTGGAAAGGGCCGGTATTTGAGATTTCTGCCCTGACGCATGAAGGTTGTCAGGATCTGGTCGTGGCCATTTATGCGTATCTGGCAGAAAAGCGTCAGGCCGAACAGCGTTCACAAGAGACCCAGATGAAAGAAGAAGCACAAGGTATTTTATCGATTGATCCGGATGATCCTCGTTTCAAAATCCTGGACTGAGTTTGAATTGAAAAGTCGCTAATAGTCGTTAATAGTCGTTAATAGTCGTCAAAACTTGTTAAGACACTGTAAAAAAAGCCTGATATTCAGGCTTTTTTTTACGTCTGGGCCTGGCTTGGTAAGATGTCAGGCTTTGCCAAATACTTCGTTGAGTTGCTGCGTCACGCGGATAAACGTGGTGCGTTTGGTCAGCTCTTTGAGTTTGTGGGCGCCGACGTAGGTGCAGGCAGAACGCACGCCGCCGAGGATATCGAGCAGGCTCGCTTCGACTGGTCCGCGATACGGTAATAGCACTTCTTTGCCTTCCGAGGCGCGATAGGGGGCAACCCCGCCGGCATATTTATCCATCGCGACACGACTGCTCATGCCGTAAAAACTTTTAAACTGCTGACCGTTGCGCTCGACTAGCTCACCGGCGCATTCGTCATGCCCTGCCAGCATCCCGCCCAGCATAATGAAGTCAGCACCGGCACCAAAGGCTTTGGCCAGATCGCCAGGCACTGCGCAGCCGCCATCGGCGCAAATCTGTCCACCCAGACCATGTGCGGCATCGGCACACTCAATCACGGCAGATAGCTGCGGATAGCCGACACCTGTCATCTTGCGCGTGGTGCAGACTGAACCCGGGCCTATGCCGACCTTGACGATGTCGGCACCTGCCAGGATCAGTTCTTCCGTGATATCGCCCGTGACCACATTGCCTGCCATGATGCTTAAGTGCGGATAGCTGCCGCGCACTCTTTTGACAAAATTGATAAAACCTTCTGTATAGCCGTTGGCGACATCGATACAGACGTATTCAATCGCATTTTTTGCCTTGTTCATGACGGCGGAGAATTTATCAAAGTCTGCCTGAGTGATGCCCATTGAGTAAAATGCGGCGGACTTATTTTGCAATCCTGAAAAATAGCTGATCAGAGTCGCTTCGTCATAATGCTTGTGCAGCGCTACCGATAATTGATGCTTGCCTAAGGCTGCAGCCATGTCCAGGGTGCCGGTAGAATCCATGTTGGCAGCAATGATGGGAATGCCTCGATAGGTTTTACGCGAG
>JBBQNW010000040.1:0-17104 GCA_038330335.1 Burkholderiales bacterium
AATTCCAGGGTCTCGATATCGAGATCGTTGGTCGGCTCATCGAGTACCAGAACGTTGGCTGGCTTGGCGAACAGGCGTGCCAGCAACAGACGGTTGCGTTCGCCGCCTGACAGTGATTTTACTGGCGAGCGTGCCCGTTCCGGAGCGAACAAGAAGTCGCCCAGATACGACATCACATGCTTGCGCTGGCCATTGACTTCGACCCAGTCGCTACCCGGAGAAATGGTTTCGGCCAGACTGTCTTCATCGTTTAACTGGCTGCGCATCTGATCAAAGTAGGCAATTTGTAACTTGGTGCCTTGCTTGATGGTGCCGCTGTCAGGCTGGTCTTGCCCCAGAATCAGTTTGAGCAGCGTAGTTTTACCGGCACCGTTGTGACCGATCAGACCTATCTTGTCGCCACGCATGATGATGCTGGAGAAGTCGGTAATGATCTTCTTCTCGCCAAAGCTCTTGCAGACATTTTCCAGTTCCGCCACGATCTTGCCTGAACGTTCGCCGGTCGTCACATCTAAGCGCACCTGACCTTGTTGTTCGCGTCGTGCGCTGCGTTCTACGCGCAGATGCTCCAGACGCTTCACACGGCCTTCATCGCGCACCCGGCGGGCTTTGACGCCCTTGCGTATCCAGACTTCTTCCTGGGCCAAAAATTTATCGAACTTGGCCGCTTCCACTTCTTCAATTTCCAGCTGTTCTTCTTTACGCAGCTGGTAGGTGCTGAAGTTGCCGGGGAAAGAGGTGATCTTGCCGCGATCGAGTTCGATGATGCGGGTAGTGACATTGTCGAGGAAGCTACGATCATGGGTGATGAATAGCACGCTGCCTTTAAAGTCGCGCAACAAGCCTTCGAGCCAGAGGATCGATGAAAAATCCAGATGGTTGGTCGGTTCATCGAGCAGCAAAACGTCAGGTGCGCTGACCAGCGCACAGGCTAAGGCCACGCGTTTTTTCATACCGCCAGAGAGCGTGCTCATGACCGCATCTTTACTCAGGTTGAGCTTGTCTAAGGTGGTTTCTACCGTGTTGTTCAGGTTCCATGCATCTGCGGCATCAAGTTTGACCTGGATGTCGTGCATGCGCTCCATCAGGGCATCGTCATTGTCGCCGCCAAACTGGCCAGTGATGGCTTCGTATTCCAGCAGCAGGGCCGGCATTTCGCCCAAGCCTGATGCAACGGCGTCAAACACGCTCAGATCAGGGTCAAACTGCGGTTCTTGCTCTACGTAGGCAATCTTAATGCCTTGCTGCATCACTAATAAACCATCGTCGAGTTTGGAAGTGCCGGCGATAATTTTCAGCAAAGACGACTTGCCGGTACCGTTACGGCCGATCAGACCGACCCGTTCTGCGGTTTCAATAGAAAACTCTGCATGATCGAGCAGGGCGACGTGACCGAAGGCCAATTGGGCGTTACTAAGGGAAATGACTGCCATAAATACTTCTGTAGGGCTGAAAAGAGCCGATGCGGGGTAAATAAAAACAGTATTGTACCTATAGCCTGAGATTCTACCTATTTGATTGTTCGCTTGCGCTCATGTAATATGGCGGGCTTGACCGAAAAAATGGCGTTTCGCTATTTTTCCAGCGTCTCTCCGTAGCACAATGGATAGTGCACATGCCTCCTAAGCGTGGGATACAAGTTCGATTCTTGTCGGGGGGACCATTTCGGTGAATGCTTATACTTAAAAGTATGAAGATTGACGATAACCCCTTGCTTCTGTCAGAACGAGGGGTTTTTTGTTTTCCGGCAACGGCGCTGCAAAAATAAAGTGACTTTTATCATGGCCATTTATTCAGGCAAACTGAGATGTTCTGCCGGATGCGTGAGCATGGAGATACATGCATCTGCATGCAAATACATCGCGCAATTAAAAAACGCCGGTCTGCGCTTTGCTTGATGGATGATTAGCGCATGCGGGTGTCGGCCTTTCTGATTCCGGATTAAAATAGCATCGTTGCAAGACCGATTCAATTCAAGAGAGAGAAAAATGGCAAAAGCATCATTTCAATGGGACGATCCTCTATTGTTGACATCGCAGTTAAGCGATGAAGAGCGCATGGTGCAGGAAGCCGCCCGTGTGTATTGTGAAGAAAAACTGGCTCCGCGGGTACTCGATGCGTTTCGCAACGAGCGTACCGATCCGGCAATTTTTCGCGAAATGGGTGCGCTTGGCTTGCTCGGGTCGATGATACCGACCCAGTACGGCGGTGCCGGATTAAATTATGTGTGCTACGGTTTGGTCGCACGTGAAGTCGAGCGGATTGATTCCGGTTACCGCTCCATGATGAGCGTACAAAGCTCGCTGGTGATGGTGCCTATCAATGAATTTGGTAGCGAAGCACAAAAACAAAAATACCTGCCTAAGCTAGCGAGCGGCGAGTCGATAGGCTGCTTCGGCCTGACCGAGCCGGATCATGGCTCTGACCCGGGCAGTATGGTCACCCGTGCTAAATCGGTAGACGGCGGTTATGCCCTCTCCGGCGCCAAAATGTGGATCACTAATAGCCCGATTGCCGATGTGTTTGTGGTCTGGGCCAAGACCGATGACGGCCGTATTCGCGGCTTTATTCTGGAAAAAGGCTGGGATGGTTTGAGTGCCCCGGCGATCCATGGCAAAGTCGGTTTGCGCGCGTCCATCACCGGTGAAATCGTGATGGATGAAGTGTTTGTTCCGGAAGAAAATTTGCTGCCCCATGTCGAAGGCTTAAAAGGCCCCTTCACTTGTCTTAATTCTGCCCGTTTTGGTATCGCCTGGGGCGCGTTGGGGGCGGCTGAATTTTGCTGGCATACGGCACGTCAGTACACCATGGATAGGATGCAGTTTGGCCGCCCGCTGGCCGCCAATCAATTGATACAGAAAAAACTGGCCGACATGCAAACCGAAATTACGATGGCCTTGCAAGGCTGTTTGCGGCTTGGCCGCATGAAGGACGAAGGCACGGCATCGGTTGAGATTACGTCTATCATGAAGCGCAATTCATGCGGAAAATCACTGGATATCGCCCGCATGGCGCGCGACATGCTGGGGGGTAACGGCATTTCGGATGAATACGGTATTGCGCGTCATCTGGTCAATCTGGAAGTCGTGAACACCTACGAAGGCACGCATGATATTCATGCCCTGATACTGGGTCGGGCACAGACCGGCATCGCCGCGTTTTAAGCTCACGCGGTGCGTTGCGCGGGGTTTGGCATTATCAGCTCTGCGCAAGTTCGCTATCAGCTTGCTATACGTTCGCCTTCACCCTCACGGCGTTGGTGGCGTTCCGGCTAGCGGGTATAATGGCGCCATTTTGTGCAGTTGCACAAGCTCTCTCTGCAAAGGCATATCGTGACTTTCATTCAAAAATTATCTGCGGCATGGACCAACAATAATTCTCTGTTGTGCGTCGGCTTAGATCCTGATGTCAGCAAATTTCCTACGGAAATAGGGCAACAGCCGGATGCTATTTTTGCCTTCTGCAAATCCATCATTGATGCTACGGCCGATCTGGCCTGTTCCTTCAAGCCGCAAATTGCCTATTTTTCCGCCTTGCGTGCGGAAGATCAGTTAGAGGCGATTTGCCGCTACATCAAGACCACTTATCCGGCGTTGCCGATTATTCTCGATGCCAAGCGCGGCGATATCGGCGCTACCGCAGAACAATATGCGCGTGAAGCCTTTGAGCGCTACGATGCCGACGCCGTCACGGTGAACCCATATATGGGTTTTGATTCGGTGGCACCGTATCTGGAATGGACCGACCGTGGCGCCATCGTGTTATGCCGCACCTCAAATGCGGGCGGGTCAGATTTGCAGTTTTTGAATGTTGATGGCAAGCCGCTGTATCAGCACGTGGCACAACTGGTGGCCGATAATTGGAATACCAATGGCCAATGTGCATTGGTCGTGGGCGCCACTTTCCCTAACGAGTTGGCTCAGGTGCGCAGTATCGTCGGCAACATGCCACTGCTGGTGCCGGGCATCGGTGCGCAGGGTGGCGATGTCGCTGCTACAGTGGCGGCAGGTAAAACAGCTGATGGCACGGGTATGATGATTAATTCGTCACGCGCCATTCTGTACGCCAAACCACTTGACGGAGAAACATACGCCCAAGCCGCACGACGTGTGGCGCAAGACACCCGTGATGCGATTAACGCCTGCCGTTAATCTATCGTCGTAACGACCATCTGTACCGGAACAGGGGCATATGCTCCTGTTGTCGGAAAGTAACTCATAAGCACCGCCTTGTTGGGGTCAGTCTCCGGCACTTACTGAACATCGAAAATGTCATCGATACATCAGTAGTTCGACGCGTTCCGTACTACATTCCAGGTCTCATTTTCCATTACGGTAAGCCGTGGCATTGGCCGGTTTCGTGTCGTCGCGCCAATACGTTTTCAGCTAATAATTTTGGCGCCTTCTGCTTTCGTTGCGTTCGTTGCGTTCTATCAAATTTGTCAGGCTGCGCCGTTATAAGCTGAAACCGGTTTTTAAATATCAGAATGCTGCGGCGATGTGTGCTGAGAGAGGCTTCGATGTTCTACGAAATTCGTTTTGAACGTATGATTGATCGTCTGCGCGATGCAGGCGGGATTCCGCTGCGGCTGGAATTATGGAACGGACGTGGCTTCGACTTCTCGCCAATACCCACTGTCAAGATCGTGATCCCGCAGATGTCGGCACTGCGTTACTTCGTACGACCAGATTTTAACAAGCTGGGAGAAGCTTTCGTCGAAGGACATATTCAGGTTGAGGGCTCGATTCACGATATCTTCCGCGTCGCCGAACATCTGGCCGGCAACGCGACGAATACAACACGTAAAAAAATTTATCGCCTGGCCGCACACAGTCGCCAAAGCGACCGCACTGCAATTGAATTGCACTACGATGTTTCCAACGAATTTTATTCCTCTTTTCTGGACCGCAAGATGGTGTATTCCTGTGCTTATTATGAGTCAGAAACTGATACGCTGGATACCGCCCAGGAACAAAAGCTTGATCACATTTTGCGCAAACTACGCGTGAAACCGGGCGAGCGTCTGCTCGACATCGGTTGTGGCTGGGGTGCCTTGCTGATGCACGCGGCCAAACACTATGGCGCGCTTGCCACCGGCATCACCCTCTCACAAAAACAGTTTGACTACGTTCAAGAAAAAATTACGCGTGAGGGCTTACAAGAGCGCTGCAGCGTAAAACTGATGGATTATCGCGACTTTCCCGGTGTCGCCGTGTTCGACAAAATTGCCAGTGTCGGCATGTTTGAACATGTGGGCTTGAAAAACCTGCCGGTCTATTTCGCCAAAATCCATTCGCTGCTGAAAGACGACGGGCTGGTACTTAACCATGGCATTACTTCCAGCGATGTCGATAATCACTGGATAGGCCTGGGTGCCGGAGAATTTATCGACCGTTACGTTTTTCCGCAAGGAGAGTTGCCGCATTTATCCCTGGTGCAAAGAGAGATGTCGCGTGCCGGTCTGGAGGTCTGCGATGTCGAATCGCTACGTCGTCATTACGCTAAAACCTGCCATGAATGGGCCAGCCGGCTAGAGCATAATGCCGCGACAGCAAGGCGCCACACCACCGATAAGCAACTAAGAATCTGGCAAATTTATCTGGCCGGTTGCGCCTATGGCTTTGCTAACGGATGGATCAATATTTACCAGATTCTGGCCAGTAAAAATGGTATTGCGGGCGTGCATCCTCTGCCGCTGACCCGGGCGTATATGTACCAGTGATGTAGCAATCAGATGGTACGTCGCCAAAACTCAGTTCATCTATTTATTGAGCAAACCTGAGCTGTTCTAGCTAGCGGGGATGGACGGTCACGTGTAAGCGAAGACGGCAGGGGTTTGTTCTGTCTATTTTTGTCTATTGCTGTCTATTGCTGTCTATTTCTTTTGTATAAAGGCATTAACTGCGCGACCAGCATCCCCAGTAGCATTAATGCAGCACCGAACATGGCGCGCGTTGTCAGCGCTTCACCCAGCACGAACCACGCTGCCAGCGCCGCAAATACCGACTCCATACTGAAAATAATAGCCGCGTGCGAAGGAATCGCACTTCTTTGCGCCACCACTTGCAAGGTGTAGCCAAGGCCGACAGAAAACACGCCGCCATACAAAATCGCCGGCAAGGCCTGAATGATATGTTGTGATGACACCGGCTCAAATAGTAGCGATAGCAGCAGGCAAACCAGACCGCAGACAAAAAATTGCACTACTGATAAACGTATCGGGTCATGCCGTTGTGACAGGATCGAGACCAGCACCACATGCGCCGCCCAGGCAAAGGCACCGATCAGTTGCAGCCAGTCACCCTTGGCAATTTGGAGGTCGCCTTGCACGCTTAGTAAATACATTCCGGCCACCGCCAGTAAAATACCGATCCAGGTAGCGCCAGGTACTTTGTGACGTAAAAAAAGCCCCATGACAGGGACAATCACGACATACAGTCCGGTAATAAAACCGGCATTGGCAATGGAAGTAAATTGCAGACCTATCTGTTGCAAATTTATTCCTACTGCAATCACCAGACCTAATCGCGTTCCATCACGCCACAAGCGCTCAGTCTTGCCGTTTTCTGCCTTGCCACGGTAGTGCACCAGCGGCAGCAACAAGACTGCACCGAGAATGAAGCGCGCAGCCGAGAAAAAGAACGGGCCAACCGCCTCCATTCCCAGGCGTTGTGCGACCAGAGTAGAACCCCAGATGACGGCAATAAACAGCATTAAGAGATCAGCACGGAAACTCTGGCGGGTCATATTGAAAATTTTCTTTGAACGGAGCCGTAGCATGCCAGATTGCCGGCAGATGGTCGATTTTTTTGGCAGGCGTTGAGAGGGGGCACTTGGCGCGAACCGGAACGCAAGTGCTCAGCAATGGATCAGCAAGATGCCCATGATTGGCAAGGCGAATGGTCTTGAATTTCGACCGGTACTTGATGCATAGCGTTGATAAGATAAGGTGTAGTTGTGAGGTCGCAAGCCGCTACCAGGAATTTTTTTGCGTTTCAGTCTTCAGGTCTTGTGCCGCTTCGACCATTCTGCGGCGCTCGCGGCGCTGTCGCATTAAGACTGAGTGTTGTTCTTCCGTGATGGGTGGCGTTGTCATCACGTCTTTCAGCGATGCACTATTGGTGTAGTTTCTTTTGTCGATTCTGTTAAAACAGTTCAAATTTGTCACCTTTGAGTTAATTTTAATTCACGAAACAAATTGATTCTTCAGGAATACCGATATTGCTAGCCGTTAATTTACAGTGTAACTGCATCACTGGTCTAGTGTATTTACTAAACATTACTATCGTAAAATGAATTCTGTATGAATTAATCCTTCTGCGCTGAGATTGACGACGAAAAATTATTTTTTCCTGTCTTATTTTAATCGCATTGGATATGCTGATATTTACAAGCAAAAAAAGCGAGCCGTCATGACGGCCCGCTTTTTTTGCTTGATGATGGCTTATTTTCTTGAGGTGCTCTGAGTCGCTTTATGCACAGCTCGTTCCGCCAAATGTGAAAACTGTTCGGTCGCATTGACAACTTGAGTCTCGACTAATTCGGCTGTCTGCTTTGATGCCTTGGTCAACTGTTCATAGCCGGCAACCGTAGTGTCGATTGCCGATTTCATGATTGCCACGGTCTGTTCTGACCCACCAGGCGCGTTTTTGGCGATATCGTCGACTAATGCAATGACTTTGCTTTTGGATTCACCAATTTGTGCTTCGGTCGCTTGTACCAGGTCAGCCGTAATGCCAGAAACGATTTCAGCCAGACGACGTCCATAAGTCGCAGTTTTTTCTGTCTCAATTTTTGATTTTTCCACGGCAAGTGCGAAAAATGCCTGGGGGTCTCTGGCAGACATTAACTGCTGCATTGCGGCATTCGATTCGTCTGTATATTCTTTAATAACAGAGGAATTTAAAGCGGCAATTTTTTCTATGCCCTTAATCCCTTTATTCCCCAGTTCACGAAAGGCTGCGAATTGAGACTCAAACAAGGCTTGGTAGGTCGATGCAAATTGCTGTTGATTAGAAATCATAATAAATTATTCCTTGGTGTCAAATAGGGGTGTACGGCAGATTTCGCCAATATAAAGAGCCAACTAGCATTGAATCATCAGTGCGGAAAATTGATGATATCAAAAAGTTATTTATATGGCACGCAGAGGATAATCAGACACTCTTAACACGACTTTGATATTTATCAAAAAAGCCAAAAATTTTAAAATTAGTAATATTTTTTCATGAAGATGAATTGCCGGTAAGGTGAGTGAATTAAAGAGCGTTATTCTTTAAATGAAGGACGCTATTTTTTCCAGGCATAAAAAAAGGTCAGTGAATTTCACTGACCTTTTTTTGAAATGAATGATGACCGTGTCAGCCACATCTAACACCCAAAATCAATCCATCATTCATTCAATCCAACCACATCAACCGCAAGCACCGACATAGCCGCAAGAAACACAGCGGCTGCAGCCGTCGATTTTTTGTAGGGCATAGGCACCGCAATCCGGGCATTTTTTACCGGTTGCTGCGTAGGTGATCGGTGTGCTTTCGGCTTCATAGGCCAGATCTTCGATGCCGTAGGCGAGGTGCTTGTTTTTGAGTTTTTCAGCCAGGACGGTGACCGGTACCTGGTTGCCGGCGGCATCGAGGAAACCGCGTTTCATGAGGATGCGTTGCAGCGAGTAGCCAATCGCGGCCACTTCCGATTCATGGAACAACGGTGCTTGTGAGCCGTCTTCTTTGGTGATCAGGCCGCAACGCACCGTACCTTTATCCCATACCACTTCGCGCATATCTGCCAGTGCCTTGGCGATTGAGCCGCCCGAGCGTGCCGCCATCGACAACAGGCGCATACTGGCCGAGATCCATTGCTGGCCATCGTTCTTCTGTCCGGCTGGCATAAAGAATTCAAATGGTCGTTCTATGGTGGTACGCAGGCCGCCGACCATACCTTGAATATGAATAAAACTGACTGTCAGGTAGACCGTTTTTTTGCCTTCGTAAGTCATATACTGGACTTTGGAGGTGACCGATTCCAGGTCGCCAAACGGACGGCCGTCGAATTGCTTACGCAGCAAATCATCGTCCGGCACAGTGCTAGTGACAGGTGCCGCTTCCGGGGTGGCGGAGGCGACCGACAGGACGCTGCCTAAGATACTGTTCGGACGATACGTGGCCAGACCTTTCAGGCCGGCACGCCAGGCGTCCATGTACAGATTCTGGAAGTCTTCATACGGATAGTCGGCCGGCACGTTAACAGTTTTTGAAATAGCCGAATCAATGAAGGGTTGCACCACTTCGAGCATCTTCATATGGTCGCTGGCAGACATATTGAGTGCGGTGACAAACGCTGCCGGCAGTTTGCTATCGTCGGAGACATCGTTGCCCATGTGGCGGTACAGGCGCCAGGCGTGATCGGCGACTTCATAGATTTTGCTGTCGCCCACGGCCATGCGCTTTTTGCGGTTATAGACCCAGGAAAACGCCGGTTCGATACCGTTTGAGGCATTATCGGCAAAGGCCAGGGTGATGGTGCCGGTAGGCGCGATCGACAATAAGTGCGAGTTGCGCAAGCCGTGTTTAGACATGGCGCTGCGGATCGCTTTCGGCAGGCGTTTGGCGAACACGCCGGCGAGGTATTTGGTGTTCTGGAACAGCGGGAACGCGCCTTTTTCTTTGGCCAGTTCTATCGATGCCAGATACGCAGTGTCGCGCATGACTTCGGAAATTTTTTGCGCCAGGGCACGGCCTTCGTCGGAATCGTAACGCAGACCCATCATCACCAGCGTGCTGCCCAAACCTAAAAAGCCCAGACCAATACGGCGCTTGGACATGGCTTCGGCTTTTTGCTGAGGCAAGGGCCATGCAGTCGCTTCCAGCACATTGTCGAGCATGCGGATAGCGAGTGTGACGACCTCTTTAAAGGTGTCAAAATCAAAGCTGGCGGCAGTCGTGAACGGCGCACTGACAAAGCTGGTCAGGTTGACTGAACCCAGACAGCAGCAACCGTAATCGGGCAAAGGTTGTTCGGCGCAGGGGTTGGTGGCTTCGATGGTTTCGCAGTAGTACAGATTGTTTTCCGCGTTCATGCGCGATAAAAACAAAATGCCCGGTTCGGCGTGATCGTAAGTCGATTTCATGACTTCTTCCCACAAATCACGCGCTTTGACGGTTTGGTGCACCCAGAGGCCGTCTTCGCGCAAGTAGGCGCCGGCTTCTTTTTTCTCATCGCCGGGTTCGGCTTTGTGTACCAGGCAGAAATCGGTGTCGTTGGCAACGGCATTCATAAACTCATCGGTGACACCGATAGAGATATTGAAATTGGTCAGGCCACCCTGGTCTTTGGAGCGGATAAACTCAAGAATGTCGGGATGATCCCCGCGCAGCACGCCCATTTGGGCACCGCGTCGGGCACCGGCGGATTCTACGGTCGAGCAAGAAGCATTAAACACCTGCATGAAAGAGACCGGGCCGGATGCGCGTGAGCGGGTGCCGCGTACTAAGGCGTCTTTGGGGCGTATGGTAGAAAAATCATAACCGACACCGCCACCGCGACGCATGGTTTCTGCCGCATCGGACAGGGCTGTGTAGATGCCGGGCTTGCCATTGGTGGTGCTGGAGACAGAATCCCCTACCGGTTGCACGAAGCAGTTAATCAGGGTGGCGTGCAGATCCATGCCGGCGGCGGAATTAATCCGGCCAGCCGGGACGAAACCATTTTTTTGCGCCCATAAAAATTTTTCTTCATAGTAAGCCTGAAAATCTGGCTGTTCTACGCTGGCTAAGGCATAGGCAACGCGCGCCTGGACATCATGGATCGTGCTTTCTTGGCCTTTGGCATATTTTTCCAGCAATACATCGAGAGAAATTTCTTGTGGAGACATGTCGGTCAATCCTAGCATTTTGTCGTTGGCGTTCATCGTGATGGGAGCTTTAGTAAGAGTGTTAGTGCGGAAATAGAGCGTCACCGGAAAGTAGCCGGGAAACAAGCGGAATAATTATTTTTTGATCGTGTTTAAAGAGTCATGCTTAACTAGGCATTACTTAACTAGGCATTACTTAACTAGGCATTACTTAATTAGGCATTACTTAATTAGGCATTACTTAACTAGGCATTAATTAACTAGTAATGCTTGCACAGCAAGGCTTAAGGCCAGCATAGAAACTATTAATTTATTAGCTATGCACCAGCGGCATCCTGTTGGCCATTATAACCCCGGAGGTCGTTTTTTCCTTGATGGTACTCAAGCTTATCGGGGCCGGAGCGTAACGTAGAACGGACATTCCCTAGTGCGGCAGGCTATCATGGGGCTAATTTATTTAAAAAAAAGGGCTTTACCGTGATGATTTCTAGCTACGCAGATTTATTGAGCGCTGCCGCACAACAGGCGCAGCCACAACGCTTGTTATTTGTATTTGCCAAGGCAGGTTTATCGCACGGCCATGATCCGTCGCAAAAACAGCAGTTTGACAATCAGCAGGGCGGTGAACTGACTGCGGTGATGTGCGTCGATAAACTGAGCGGGGAATTAAGTGACTTTGCCAGCCTGGTGGCTGAATCAACACATACCGGGAAACACTGGGACATCGTGTTCGTCACGACCATGTCAGGCCAGAACGGTATTGCGCCTGACAGCAACGCGGCTAGCCGGCCGCTTGATATGATGATTGAGTCGATAAAAAATGGAAATATCCACAACTATCTGGCTTTTAATATAGCCGGTGATCTGCTGCAGTTTTCTTAAATCCCGACGGTGATGATGCAGTGCTGCACTGAGCATCACCGCGGTTCTATAAAAACTGTTCCAGCATATGTACGGTTCTGGCAGTCGCCCCTTGATGTTGCAGGAAAAAGGCATGCGCGTTTTGGCCCATGCTCAGGCGTTTGGCGTCGTTGTCGATGAGGTCTTGCGCCAGCCTCATCAGGTGCTTGGCATCGTCGGCGCGAAGGGCGGCATGGGCGGCGATGGCCTGTTCGGTAATCTCTGAAAAATTGAAGGTATGCGGGCCGGTCAGTACCGGTTTTGCCATGGCACAGGCTTCGATTAAATTATGCCCGCCTAATGGTACTAAGCTGCCGCCGACAAAGGCTACGTCTGCTGCGGCGTAATACATATACATTTCGCCCATGCTGTCGCCCAGCAGGACCTGGGTCTTGACTGGAATGGGCAGGTTGTCTTGTTGCAAATCCAGACTGGAACGCCGTACAAACGTCAGTTGATGCGCGCTGAGCATGGCTGCCACCTGATCAAAGCGTTGTGGGTGGCGTGGCGTGATCATCAGTAAGGCCTGCGGTAGTTGCAGGGCGACAAAGGCTTGCAGGATTAATTCTTCTTCCCCATCGCGCGTGCTGGCGCAAAGAAAGACCGGGCGCTGGCCCAGATTTTGTCGCAAGCGTGCGCCCAGTTCGGCCATATGTGGTGGTGGTGTGACGTCAAATTTCATATTTCCGGTAATGCAAAGCTGGCGTACCCCCAGGCTTTTCAGACGCACACTATCGGGCCCCGATTGCGCCGCCACCGCATTGATCGCCTGGGCTGCAGGTAAGATCAGCGAGGGTAAACGTAAGGCTTTCTTTAAGGATTTCTCTGACAGCCTGGCGTTCACCAGCGTCACCGGCACTTGTGCCTGTTGACATTGCGCCACCAGGTTTGGCCAGACTTCGGTCTCTATCAGTACACACAGCCGCGGTGCGTAATGCTTGAGAAAGCGCCGTATCATCGAGTTAATGTCATACGGTAAAAAAGTTTGCGTGATGCGACCGGCCAGGTCGCTAAATAGCAACTGACCGGTGGCGCGCCCGGTCGGTGTCATATGTGTCAGTAAGATCTGATGGTCGGGATAGCGTTGCAGCAAGGCGCGGATTAAAGGCTCGGCGGCACGGGTCTCACCGGCAGACACAGCATGCACCCAAATGTGCTTTTGCGCGGTGCAGCGCGGATAAAACACCAGCCGTTCGGCAATGTGCTGGCGGTAACCGGGTTCTTGCCGTCCTCTGAGCCATAAGCGCAGCAAGACGATGGGGAGGGCTAACCACCAGATAAAAGAATAAAGTCGTCGCATGATGTTTAGCTTAGCGTAGAAGTGCGGCGGTTGACTAAGACGATGCCGGCTAACACCAGCAGCGCACCCACGGCAAAGCGCACACTGACAGGATCATGCAGCAGCACGACACCGGCGGCGACACCAAATAGCGGTGTTAAAAAAGAAAAAACCGATAAACGCGAGACCAGATAACGGCGCATTAACCAGAACCAGGTCAGGTAGCTGACAAAGGCAATCACCACGCTCTGGAATAGCAGATTGAGCCAGATGCTGCTATCCCAACTTTGCACCCAGGTGATTGCTTGTAAATTACTCAATTCTCCCTGGAGCAGTGCATACGGCAGCAGTAGCACCGCGGCCCCGACTAATTGGTAAAGCAAGGTGGTGGTCGGTTGCGCTTCGGATAATTTGGAACGGCGTATCACCACGGTTGTGGCGGCCCACAATATTCCCGCCACAATCCCGAGGGCATCGCCGGTCAGCATCTTGCTTAAAGCCTCGGCATCAACATTGCTGCCGACGTCTTTTGAGAAGGCCGCGGAAAACGCCACCGCAATCCCAGCAAAAGCAAAACCAATTCCCAGCCACTGGCTAGGTTGCATGCGCTCACTGGGAATCAGGCGGTGCAGTCCTATTACGGTAAAAATCGGCGCCGTGTATAAGAATACCGACATATGCGAGGCGGAGGTGTAATTGAGCCCGAGCGAGATACATAGAAATTCTGCCGAGAACAGCGCTGCCGCCAGCACGCCGGGTTTGAACGTGCCATCGGTGAGGGAGAACGGAATCCGCCTTACCAAAATCAATCCTGTTACCAGAATCGCTGCCAGGGCCGAGCGCAGACCAAGCTGGAAACTCGAACTGATTACGGGCGCGGCCAGTTTGACGGCGACTTGTTGCAGCCCCCAGCAAAGGCATAGGAAAATCATTAATGCAATGGCTACGCCATCAAGGTTTTTACGAATCGGGATCATGAAGCAGTGAGGAAAATCTTCCTCGTAAGAAATTCTAACGAAGCGTGGAATATACCCTAAAAGCAGCCGGCGTTCGCATCCGGCGTAGCGCCAATGCGTGATCTGCTGAAATTACAGCGCTGGCCTGATTGGCCGTTATGACTGGGTGTTTAGTCTCAGAGTGGGCTAATAGTAAATTAGACTTCAATTTTATTGCTTTAAAGCAGTATTTGCTTGCAGTGCTGCTGACTTGGCTTTATTCTTAATTTCAAAAAAAAAGATCGTTGGGTTAATTCATATAAACACAGGCAATTTTTTGAGGAGATAACATGGTGTATGTTCCTACAGTTGGTAAGTTAGCCGGTAGCCGGTACTGTTCATGGCTCGACGCTAGTAGTGTTGGTCGCGCTGTTCGTCACGGTAAGCTGTCCATGCTTGCGGTCTTGTCAGCGATATTGTTTTCGGTACCTGCTGTTGCGGTTGAGATTGCCGGCGTAAAAATTGACGAGACAGTGCAAGTGGCGAATCAGCAGCTGAAACTGAATGGTGCCGGGATTCGCTATAAAGCGATTTTTAAAGTGTATACCGCCGCTCTTTATCTGCCTGAAAAGAAAAGCACTACCGCTGAAGTGCTGGCGCTGCCGGGTGCCAAACGCGTATCCCTGGTAATGTTGAGAGATGTCAGCAGTGATGATCTGGGTCAGCGTTTTATGGATGGGATTCGTAAAAACGCCGACATGGCCGAGCGCGCCAAATTGATCACTAGCATGCTCACTTTCGGCCAGATGTTTTCCCTGATACCTGAAATGAAAAAAGGCGATGTCCTTACCGTAGACTGGATTCCCGGCACCGGCGCGGTGAACCAGTTTAATGGGAAAAAACTGGGGGAAACCATATCAGACGCTAATTTTTTTAACGCCTTGTTACGAATCTGGCTGGGCAGTAGTCCGGCCGACGACAAGCTCAAGCACAGTTTGCTGAACGATAAGAATGACGATAGCTTGCGGTAATGGTATCGGGCAATGATATCGGGTAATGATATCGTCCTGATGCATCTTCGCTGTGGCGCGACAGATGACTCAGGCGCTTGAGGTCAATATTTCCGTTGTAATGTCTTCATCTAAAAAATACCAGCCTGCATCGGCATTGACGTCGGCATTGGTGTCGGCATTGGTGTCGGCATTGGTGTCGGCATTTGTTTCAGCCCAGCAGACTGCTGATCGCTTGCTGCACTTGCGCAAGCGTTGCCGGCTTGCCCTGGTCGCCCAGATTGATAATCCGCGGCGACCAGTTGCCTTCGGTTTTCCAGCGCGGTGAGTCACAATAAATTTCTATCGTCGGTGTTTCATAGGCGGCGGCGATATGCGTGAGCCCGGTGTCAACGCCGATGGCCAGCGCGGCCCGCTGCGCCAATAGGGTCGCTTCCTGCATCGATAGCTTAGGCAGCACCGTGGCATTGGGCATCTGCGCCGCCATCAATTCTGCCTCGGCTTTTTCCGCAGCATTACCCCAAGGGAGCAAAATAGGCATGGCGCGTTGCGTCAGAGTGCCGGCGATGCTGATCCAGTTAGCTTGTGCCCATTTTTTGGACGCACCGGCGCTGCCATGGAAGAACACGGCGTAAGGTCGCGTAGGTAACCATGGTGCTGACAGCGCCGGTGCTTGCAGCCCGAAGCTAGCTGGTGTGTCGATGCGGTAGCCGCAGGCCTGTCCCGCCACCAGACGGCCGCGTAACACCGCATGGGTATGACTGTCGACGGCGACACTTTCGCTATGAAAAATTCGGGAAATCCCTTCGTAACCGGAGCCTTCGGTTCCGTTGGCCAGACCGACTTTTTTCCCACCTGGGGTGACACGTGCCAGACCCATGATCAGACCGGTTTTGAGTAAACCCTGGGTATCAAGTACGACATCGTAGCGTTCGCTGCGCAGCGCAGAAAAAAAATCACGCATTTCGTGCCGTGTGGCGACGCTCATGAGACTCTTGCGCCAGCGTCGCAAGGCAAAAGGGAAGACGCGCTGTACGCCAGGGTTGAGTTTTACCAGATTGACGTAAGCTTCTTCCACCACCCAGTCGATCTGCACAGCAGGGAAGTGACGCAACAGGTCATCGACGATGGGCATATTGTGCAAGACATCGCCAAGCGAAGAAACACGGACAAGAAGTATTTTCAAGATAGACAGTTTTTTAGTGAAACAGGGCGAGGCGCATTTTAAGAGACGCTCTCCAAAAGCATGGCATTTATTCATATCGCCTGCTGTGATAGGAGTAAATGCCAGGAGGGGGGCTCTTAATTTTTGATGAGAATAAGTATACTGATACGCAATTAAAACGGTAACTGCGCATCGGGTTTTACTGCCAGCACGGCCTGCTTGATGGCTTCTTGTATGCGCGCCAGGGCCGCCGGCGTTTCAGCTTCAAAACGCATGACGATGACCGGTGTGGTATTCGATGAGCGCGCCAGACCGAAACCGTCCGGATATTCCACGCGCAGGCCGTCGATGGTGATGATCTCGTCGGCACCGGGGAAGTGGGCATTTTTTTGCATTTGCTCGATGATGGCAAAATTTTCGCCTTCGTTCAGTTGCAGTTGTAATTCCGGTGTGCTGGCGGATTGCGGCAAGGCGTTTAAGGTGGCTGTCATGTCGCTGACGCGGCTTAAAATTTCCAACAGGCGTGCGCCTGCGTACATGCCGTCATCAAAGCCATACCAGCGGTCTTTAAAGAAAATATGGCCGCTCATTTCACCACCTAAAGGCGAGCCGGTTTCGCGCAGCTTGGCTTTCACCAGCGAGTGTCCGGTTTTCCACATTAAAGGCACACCGCCGCGCGCCTTGACCCAGGCCGAGATATGTCGTGTGCATTTGACATCATACAAAATTTGCGCACCGGGATTACGCGTCAGTACGTCTTCGGCAAACAGCATTAACTGGCGGTCAGGGTAAATAATTTGTCCGTCTTTGGTCACCACACCGAGGCGGTCACCGTCACCGTCAAAGGCCAGGCCAATTTCGGCGTCGCCATGTTGCAGGCAGCGGATCAGGTCTTGCAGGTTTTCCGGATGCGCCGGATCCGGATGGTGATTCGGGAAATTACCGTCGACCTCGCAGAATAAT
>JBBQNW010000041.1:0-16422 GCA_038330335.1 Burkholderiales bacterium
GCGTATTTAGTTACGGTGAAACGCGGTAACCTCCACCCGGAGCAATTTCAAATAGGCACGCGTTGAGGCGGCTCGCGGAGCGTGCGGGTAGAAAGCTTGAGCGGCGGAGTAATCCGTCGCCTAGAGGAATGATTGTCATAGCACGAAGCAGCAATGCTAAGCGCCGTAACAGAATCCGGCCTACCGGCCTGCTTCACTTTTTAGTGATTTTTTCAATTTTGTTGTGCTGCGGTCCAGCACAGCGTCTTTTTAATGCAACGTTTATTCAACAGCATTATTCTCTGTGTAGGGACAGAAATTGTCTGTTTCCGGTGCTACACTTATCCTCGCATAATTTATGATTAATTATGCCCTGGCATTTCCGTAGTCCTATAATTCATTCGCCCAATACATCAAGGCAAACGCACACGTGTCGTCGGTGCGAGCGCCTTGAGCATGATTTTCCGGTAAATAAAGGTAGCGCATGAAGTTAATGGTTCGATATCGAGAGCAATGGGACGGCCCGATGGCAGCGTTTCTATTTTTTGTCATCTTGATTGTTCTTACCATTTTGGGCTAGGCCTGGTGGTCGATCGCGCAGGATAAGGTCACCACACTGTTATCGGCACAAGAAAATAGTTATCTCACCGTCAGAATACTGGAAGAGCATGCCAGTCGCATCTTGCATGATGCGACACGTGTCCTGGCGGCGGCGGGGGAAGAAATTCAGGCCGGCGGCGGCAAAATTTTCAATGACGAAGCGGCTATTCGTCAATTGCTGATCAGCCAGCGTCAGAACTCACAATTTTTACAGTCTATTTCCATCATTAATCCCGAAGGCCTGGTGTGGGCGAGCTCGTTTCAGTTTCCGGTTGAACGGCTTAATTTGCGCCGTCAGCAACATATAGAATTTTTGTTGGCGCATACCGATGACGCCAGTGTCATCGTCGGCAGGCCGGTGGTGCTTCAGGATACCAATCAATGGATGCTGCCAGTGGCAAAAAATATCCATAGTGCTCAAGGCGAATACCTCGGGCTATTACAGACCAATATTAAGCTGAGTTATTTTAAGGAATTTTACGAGCGCATTGCCAAAGATGGCGGTGCCGCCATTTCTTTGCATAACAAGGACGGGATGATGTACCTGCGTTCGCCTTTTGAAGAACGCTACGTTAATTTCGAGATTGCCAACACGGCCCTGGGTGCCGCAATTGCATCGAAGGCGCTTGAGGGCGTCGTGCAAGACGTGCCATCGCGCGTTGGCAATGCTTCCTTTATTTATACTTACCGAAAAATGAAGGATTTTCCGCTGGTACTGGTGTATGGGCGCGAGCTGGATGATATTTTGTCCGGATGGACTCAGCGGGCCGGGCAAAAGTTGTTCTTGTCATTACTGACGGTCCTGTTCGTGGCCATCTTGCTGGCGTTTTTATTGCGGCAAATTCGCCGCTTACGCGCCTCGCGGGCGAAGCTGGCAGATAGTGAAAAACGCTATCGTTTATTGTTTTTGGATGCACAGGATCCCATTTTTCTGATTAATCGCGAGTATGTGTATGTCGATTGCAATACAGCGGCGCTGACCTTGTTTGGCCTGACGCATAGGGCGGAGCTGCTCGGCACGCCGGCCGGAAATTTTTCCCCCGAGGTGCAGGCAGTCGCGCAATCGTCGAAACTGAAAAAAAATGATCTGATCAAGCAATTTGTCGACGCCACATTTAACGGTGTCGTCCAGAGATTTGACTGGTCGATCAAGCGCAACGGCGTGTTGTTGTACAGCGAAGTGACGATGAGCCAGGTAGCGGTTGGCGACGAAACCCTGGTTTTTTGCATGATGCGCGATGTCAATGCCAGAAAATATGTCGAGCTTTTGCTGGAGGGACAAAATCAATTGCTGCAGTTGATCGGTGGCAGTGAAGATTTACTGCTCATTCTTGAGGAAACCTGTCGATTTGTAGAAAAGCTGATGCCGCACTGGCGTTGCGGTATTCAGTTGCTCGATGAAGAGCAGCGCTGCTTCAAAGAGATTGTCGGTGATAACTTCCCCCAGATGTTGAAATCCGGCTTGACTGATATGCCGGTCAGTTACGGTAACGGTGTCTGGAGTGAAGCGGTACTCGATGCCGTGCCGGTCTGGATCACCGACATACAGCAGTCGGCGTCTATGCAGTTTGTGAATCAATTAGAAAACTTACAGAATTTTTTGGCTTGCGGGTCCTGGCCTATCATGGGCAAAAGCGGTCAGTTGCAAGGCACTTTCACTTTGTTTCTTGAAATAAATGCCACTTTGAGCAGTGATGATCTTGGCTTAATCAGCATCACCACCGATATCGCCAGTATCGCGATAGAAGGTAAGCGCTCGGAAGACAAGGTGCTTAAATTAGCCCATTACGACGAGCTGACCGGCTTGCCGAACCGATTTTTATATAATCAGTACCTCGCCAAGTCTATCGCCTACGCTGATCGCAAGCAGACCAAACTGGCGGTACTGTTCCTGGACCTGGATCGCTTTAAAAATATCAACGACACCTTTGGTCACAATGAAGGCGACATTGTATTAAATAGCGTTGCCCAGCGTTTTAAACAATGTCTGCGCATCACCGATACCATCGCCAGAGTGGGCGGTGATGAATTCATTTTGCTGGTGGATCAATATAATGAACCCAGAGATCTGGGTGATATCGCCGACAAATTGCTGGTCGCAGCGGCATTGCCTTTTGAGATCCATGGGCAGGAATGCCAGTTAAGCGCCAGTATCGGTATCTCGACCTTTCCCGATGACGGGCGCGATGCGCAGACGCTGATGAAAAACGCTGATATCGCCATGTATCGTGCAAAAAACAAGGGCAAGAATAATTATCAGTTTTATGCTTCAGAAATGAATGTGCATACGATAGAGCGGCTGGCCTTTGAGGTGAGACTGCGGCGCGCCCTGGAAAGACGTGAGTTCGTGGTGTACTACCAGCCCAAGGTCTCCGTTGCCAGCGGGCAAATAGTCGGGGCAGAGGCGCTGGTACGCTGGAATCATCCGGAGCGCGGCATTTTACTGCCGGGTGAGTTTATTGCGCTGGCTGAAGAAGCCGGCCTGATCGGGCGCATGGGGATGCTGGTGCTGGATATCGCTTGCAGGGATATTCTGGCGTTTAGACATGCGGACAACAATTTTGGCCGGGTCGCGATTAATTTGTCCGGCGCGCAATTTAATGATGCCCGCCTGTTAGAGGATGTCAATGCTGTGGTGGATTTTTGGCGCGTTGATCCAAGTAGTATCGAGTTTGAAATTACCGAAAGCATGGTGATGCATAACCGCGATCAGGCAATCGTCCTGATGGACGGTTTGAAGGCCGCCGGGTTTACCCTTTCCATTGATGATTTTGGTACCGGTTATTCATCCCTGGCGTATTTGAAGCGGTTTCCGGTCGACAGCGTTAAAATTGATCGCTCCTTTATCAACGATATCCCGGGGGACCCGAACGATACCGCGATCGTGCTGGCGATCGTCGCCATGGCCCACACGCTGGGCTTGAAAGTGATCGCCGAAGGGGTTGAGACCGCACTCCAGTTGCAAACTCTGGTCGAGTCCCGTTGCGATGAATACCAGGGTTTTTATTTTAGCAAGGCGGTTCCCGAATATGAGTTTTTACAACTTCTTGAACGGCAGGTCAGCACGCCAGTGCTCTGACATCCCTGATATTTTTGATATTTTTCTCTCCTTCCCCTTTTCTCTTTCCCGCGTCTTTGCTAGCTAAACACATGTTTATATGTGAAGTGGTACTTTCAATCCATTGCGTAAGTGCCTAATTTATTGGGATATTCTCTTTTTTTTAGTTGAGTTAACTAAATGCGCTAAGTCATTGACTTCATTCAAGAATTTCACATTTCCGAACATAAATTCGCTTGACCGTGCTCAAGTCATCCACTAAAGTGGGTGATAGTGTGAAAAAGTGTATTTTTGTGGAGTGTGTGAACGATTCGCTCAAAAAATACTTTGAAAAAGTTGTGCAAAGAAAAAGGCTAATCAGGTGTTTCAAGGAGCGTCAGCACTCAATCTCGATGCGAAAGGCAGAATGTCAATTCCTGCCAGGCACAGGGACGCGCTCGCGCTTCAATGTGAGGGTGGTATTACCTTGACACGCCATCCGCATGGTTGCCTGTTGTTATTTCCGCGCCCGGTATGGGAGTCGCACCGGGACCAGATCGCCGCATGGCCTATGTCGGCACGGGCCTGGCAAAGAATTTTTCTCGGTAACGCCTCTGATGTCGAGATGGACGGTGCCGGCCGCATTCTGGTGGCGCCTGAATTGCGCTCGGCGGTGGGCTTGCAGCGGGATGTGATGCTACTGGGAATGGGCAGCCATTTTGAAATCTGGGATGCCGCCAAATTAGCCGACAACGAAGCCGCGGCGATCGCCGGCGGTATGCCCGATACGCTGAGTAATTTTTCCTTCTGATTGAGAATAATGATATCCCTCCAAGCAGAAGATTTCACCCATCAGACTGTCTTACTCGACGAGGCCGTGCATGCGCTTGCCTTGTCCGATGAGCGCGCTGCCGGCATTTATATTGACGGCACTTTCGGTCGTGGCGGGCATAGCCGTAAGATTTTACAAAATCTGAACCCGTCCGGGCGCTTGCTGGCGTTTGATAAAGACTTGCAAGCAATTGCAAATGCTCAGCAAATCGCCGATCCGCGCTTTGCCATTGTGCATGACAGTTTCGCCGCGATTGCGCAGGAACTAGCTGCGCGTGGTATCGCTCAGGTGGACGGTATTTTGATGGATTTAGGCATTTCGTCTCCTCAGGTGGACGATGCCGGACGCGGTTTTAGTTTCCGGTCGGATGGCCCGCTGGATATGCGCATGGATACTACCCGCGGCATTTCTGCCGCAGAGTGGCTGGCCACGGCAGACGAACAAATAATCAGAGAGGTAATTAAAAATTATGGGGAAGAACGGTTTGCTTTTCAGATTGCAAAGGCGATTGTTGCTCGCCGGGCGCTCGAACCCATTTCAGGTACCCGACAGCTCGCCGACCTTGTTGCACACGCCGTCAAAACTCGCGAGAAGGGCAAGGACCCGGCAACTCGCACCTTTCAGGCTATACGGATTTTCATCAATAAAGAACTGGAAGATCTCGAAATAGGTTTGGCTGAAGCCTATTCATGTCTGGCGCCCTTTGGACGCATGGTCGTGATTAGTTTTCATTCGCTGGAAGACCGCATCGTCAAGCAATTTTTTGCTTCGAAAGTGAATGTCTTGCAGCCGGACCGGCGCTTGCCTATCCGTACTGTGGATTTGCCGAAAGCGCAAATGAAGTTGATTGCCAAAATTAAGCCTTCTGAAGAGGAAGTGGCCAGAAACCCGCGAGCGCGTTCCGCTATTATGCGCGTGGCAGAGCGCTTGCCCGGAGTACCTTCGTGAGCGGACGCTGGAATTTTTTTTTGGCATTCGGGCTGATTGCCTGTGCCTTGGCGCTGGTGAATTCTCAGTACCATGCGCGCCGCCTGTTTATTGAGCTGGAGCGCGCGCAGGCGGCGGGCAAGCAAATCGATTTGCAATGGACCCAGCTGAAACTGGACCAATCCACTTTTGGCAAGCATGCCCGAATTGAAGCGACGGCCAGCAAGGAATTGAACATGGTGCCGGTAACGCCTGACCGGACGCAATATCTGACGGCTGTGAGAGTGCAATGAGTCGTTCGCCCAGCACCTCCCGCACTGCAGCCGGCAAAGGCGTGCCGTTTTCGTCCAGCCCTCTGCTGGCGGTGCGTTTGCCTGTCTGGCGTTCGCGGCTGGTATTGTTTTTTTTGTTCATCGCCTTTTTCGCCCTGATGGGGCGCGCCCTGTGGTTGCAGGGTATGACTACCGAATTTTTACAAAAACAAGGTGCTTCGCGTTATGCGCGTACCTTAGAGCTGCCGGCCACGCGTGGCAAGATCACTGACAGAAATGGCGAAGTGCTGGCCTCGTCGGTTCCGGTCAAAGCCATTTGGGGAATTCCCGATGATGTCCTGGAAGCGCCCAAAGAAAAATTACGCCAGCTTGCGGCCTTGTTGGGGATGTCGGAAACTGATTTGCGGAAAAAATTAGATTCTGACCGCCAGTTCGTGTATCTGAAACGTCAGGTCGAGCAAGATGTTGCCGAAAAAATTGTGGCGCTGGGGATTGCCGGCATAGAAACACGCAAGGAATACAAACGCTTTTATCCTGAAGGTGAAGTGATGGCCCATGTGGTCGGCTTTACCAATGTTGAGGATGTCGGCCAGGAGGGCATAGAGCTGGCGTCGGAAAAAAATCTTGCCGGCAAAACCGGTAGTCGGCGCGTCATCAAAGACCGTCTGGGGCGGATAGTCGAAGACATAGAATCAATACGTGAGCCGCACGACGGCAAGGATTTGACGCTCTCGATTGACAGCAAAATTCAGTACATCGCCTACACGCATTTAAAAGAAGCGCTGGAAAAGCATAAGGCCAAGGCCGCCGGTGCAGTGGTACTGGATGTGCAGACCGGAGAGGTGCTGGCGCTGGTGAATTTGCCTACCTATAACCCGAATGACCGTTCGGTGCTGACCGGTGCGCAACTACGCAATCGGGTCATGACGGATACCTTTGAGCCCGGTTCTACCATGAAGCCGTTTACCGTGGCGCTGGCGCTGGAAACCGGGCGAGTGACTCCTGAGACCATCATACAAACTGCCCCCGGCAGCATGACGATAGGCACCGCTACCATTCACGATGCACATAAACAGGGTGCCTTGTCGGTGGCACAGGTGATACAGAAATCGTCGAACATCGGCACCGTTAAGATGGCCTTACAAATGCCGCCGCAGGAAATGTGGGAAATGTTTACGACAGTCGGTTTCGGGCAGCAACCAAAATTTGGTTTTCCCGGCGCGGTGGCCGGTCGTCTGCGTAACTACAAAACCTGGCGCCCGATTGAGCAGGCAACCATGAGCTACGGCCATGGAGTCTCGGTGTCGCTGATCCAGATGGCGCGCGCGTATATGATCTTTGCGCGCAATGGCGACACCATTCCGCTGACATTTCAAAAATCGGCCGACATGCCGCTCGGGCATAGAGTTATTTCCGAAAAAACAGCTTTGCAATTGCGCATGATGCTGGAAACCGTGACCGAGCCCGGTGGCACCGCGACCCAGGCCCGGATCGCCGGTTACCGTGTCGCCGGAAAAACCGGTACCGCACATAAGCTTGAAGGTGGTCGTTACGTGAATAAATATGTCGGCGATTTCGTCGGTTTCGCACCGGTTTCCCATCCGCGGGTCATCGTCGCCGTCATGATTGATGAGCCGACAACTGGCGGTTATTACGGCGGAACGGTGGCCGGGCCTGTGTTTGCGGCGATCACCGCCAACGTTTTACGTTCGCTCAATGTGCCGCCGGATTCATCGGTGACCAGTGTGATCCCTGATACCAGCGTACAGGAGAGTATGTAATGTTTGTAGCGGCCATGGCACAAAATAAAATAAATGACATCGTAAATTGGCTACGGCAATATGCGCCTGGCGCCCACTTAAGCTCGGATTCGCGCGCGATCAGCGCCGGCGATGTCTTTTTTGCTTTCCCGGTTTCCGGCAGTGCCGGCGATGGCCGTAAACATATCCGCAGTGCGATTGAGAATGGTGCGGTTGCCGTTTTGTTTGACCCGGAAAATTTTATCTGGGATGAGACTCTGAATTCGCTCCCGAATGGGCACCCGAATGTGCATCATAGTGCGGTGGCGCAGCTTGAATCTTGCGCCGGGTATATCGCTCACGAATGGTACGGACAAGCCGACCGCGACATGCTGACCGTCGCCGTGACTGGCACCAATGGTAAAACATCGTGTTCTCAGTGGCTGGCCAAAGCTTTATCCCTGACAGCAAGCGCATCGGTGCCATCCAGGTCTTGTGCCGTGGTGGGTACTTTGGGGATAGGAATTTATCAGGCCGGCGCAATCGACAATCTGCTGGAAACAGGATTTACCACGCCCGATCCGCTCCAGTTACAACGTCGCTTAGCTGCATTGCGCGATGCCGGTGCCGCAGCGCTGGCGATAGAGGCGTCGTCGATAGGCTTGCAGCAAGGGCGACTGAATGGCTTGCATATCGATGTGGCGCTACTGACTAATCTGACGCGCGATCACCTGGATTACCATGGCGATATGGCGGCCTATGCTGCGGCCAAAGCGATGCTGTTTGACTGGCCACAGCTCAAGCTTGCGGTGGTCAATCTCGATGACGCTTTCGGCATACAACTGGCGCAACATATTCAAGAAAAAAACGCATTGCCAGCAGAGCCCGGGCAGCAAGTAACAGCCTTGCTCGGCTACAGTCTCGAACACGAAAAAGCACATGCACATGCAAGCTATGCCGGTACGGGTGTGCTGTATGCCAGCAACCTGCGTACCAGCAGCAGCGGCACCAGTTTTCATGTTGATTCGCCGTATGGCAGCGGGCTGGTCAAGACGCATATGATAGGGCGCTTCAACGTCAGTAATGTGCTCGGGGTGCTGAGTGTCTTGCTGGCAACCGGTGTGCTCTGGAATAAGGCACTGGCGGCGATTGAAAAATTAAGTTCAGTGCCGGGTCGTATGCAGCAACTCGGTTCTTGCGGGCATGTCATGGTGATTATTGATTATGCGCATACCCCGGATGCCCTCGAAAAAACGCTGGAGACGTTGCAACAAGTCGCGCATGAACGTCAGGGACAATTGTGGTGTGTCTTTGGCTGCGGTGGTGATCGCGACCCCGGCAAACGCGCTCAGATGGGGAAAATCGCCGGCGCAGCGCAACACGTTGTAGTGACCAGTGATAATCCGCGCAGCGAAAACCCGGCTGCCATTATTGAGGATATTTTGCAGGGCATGACGACGGCTCCGCATGTCATCGAAGACCGCGCCAACGCCATTTTGTACGCAATCAGGCACGCTGGCGACAAAGATGTAGTTTTGCTGGCCGGTAAGGGGCATGAAACCTATCAGGATATTAACGGAAAAAAATGGCCGTTCTCTGACCAAGAACATGCAGCTTTAGCGCTCGCAACCGTGGCCACCGGTGGCCATATGAAGCGAGGTATCTGATGCAGACGTCTTTAAGAAATTTGCAAGCGGCACTGACTTCGGCGCGCATTGCCGGGCTGATTGCGGCTGATGCCGATGTCCAGCTCACAGGGCTAACGACAGACAGTCGTCAGTTGCAAGCCGGTGATTTGTTCCTGGCTTTGCGGGGCGAGCAGTTTGATGCGCATGATTTTCTCGATACTATCGCAGCCAAGGGGGCCGTGGCCGTTGTTGCTGAGCATGTGCCGGCAGGGTTTAATTTGCCCGCTTTGCTAGTGCCCGATAGCAAAATGGCGCTGGCTGAAATCGCCCGTGACTGGCGCAGGCAATTTTCCTTGCCTGTCATCGGGGTTACCGGTAGTAATGGCAAAACCACCGTCAAGGAAATGATCGCATCGATCCTGGTCGCCCATGTCGGTGCCGAATCTTGCCTGTCTACCCGTGGTAATTTGAATAATGAAATCGGCGTGCCGCTGACCGTTTTGCGTCTGCAAGCGCAGCATCGCTGTGCCGTGATTGAGCTGGGCATGAATCACCCTGGCGAAATCGCCTTATTGGCATCAGTCGCCATGCCGACCGTCGCTCTGGTGAATAACGCCCAGCGCGAGCACCAGGAGTTTATGCAAAGTGTCGATGCGGTCGCTGAGGAAAACGGCGCTGTGATACGCAGTTTGCCTTTTGATGGCGTGGCGGTATTCCCGGCCAATGACGTGTACACCCCCTTATGGCGAGCGATGGCGCAAGAGTCTGGCCAGCGCAAGGTCCTGACGTTTGGCTTAAGCGACGCCGATGCTGCCGATGCTGTTGATATACATGCCAGTTACCAGGTCAATGATTTCGGTAGCGATATGCAGATTCATCTGGCCGGGGCTGTGTTTGCGCTGCGTTTATCTGCCGCCGGCGAGCATAACGTGCTTAACGCGCTGGCCGCTGCGGCTTGCTGCCATAGCATAGGCGTGACGAATCAAGTGATCGCTCGCGGTCTGCAAAATTTTCAACCGGTCAGCGGCCGCTTGCAGCATAAGCAAGCGGTGAATGGTGCGCGCATTATCGATGACAGCTATAACGCCAATCCCGATTCGGTACGTGCTGCGATTGAGGTGCTGGCGCAATTCGGTCCGGACACTATCTTGGTCTTGGGGGATATGGGCGAAGTCGGTGACGACGGTATCGCTTTTCATCAGGAAATCGGTGCCTATGCACGTGAGCGCGGCATCGGACAATTACTGACGCTGGGCCGTTTAGCGCAACATGCAACCGAGTCTTTTGGTGGTAAGGCCAAGCATTTTGACCAGCTTGCTGAGATGCTGACCGCGCTTGATGCTCTTATTTCGACGGCCAGTACAGTACTGGTGAAAGGTTCCCGTTTCATGAAAATGGAACGTGTAGTCGCTCACCTGATTCAACAAACTATTATAGGAAATCATTAATATGCTGCTGTGGTTAGCACAATTTTTTAAGCAGGATATTGGACTGCTGCGCGTCTTTGGTTTCATTACCTTTCGCGCGGTATTTGCCACTATGACGGCAATTTCTATCGGCCTGTTTGCCGGTCCGGCGGTGATTCGTATGTTGACGCGCCTGAAAGTTGGCCAGGCAGTCAGAACCGATGGTCCGCAATCGCATCTGATTAAATCCGGTACGCCGACTATGGGCGGCGTACTGGTACTTATTTCCATCGCTGTGTCGACCTTATTGTGGGCCGATTTGAGTAATCGCTTTATCTGGGTGGTCTTGATCGTGACGGTCGGCTTTGGTGCCGTCGGCTGGGTTGATGACTATCGCAAAGTGGTTTATCAGGACCCGAAAGGGATGGCATCGCGGGAAAAATATTTTTGGCAATCGGTGATCGGTATCGTCGCTGCGGTCTATCTGGCGTTCTCGGTATCGGCGCCGAGCAATACCAAAGTGTGGGAATTGTTTATCGCCTGGGTACAGTCCGGCTTTAGTATGGATCTGCCGCCCAAAGCGGATTTGATCGTGCCGTTTTTTAAGACGTTTAGTTACCCTCTGGGGGTCTGGGGTTTTATTGCGCTGACATATTTTGTGATTGTCGGTACCAGTAATGCTGTCAATTTGACCGACGGCCTCGATGGTCTGGCAATTATGCCGACGATTATGGTCGGCTCGGCCCTAGGTTTGTTTGCGTATCTTACCGGCCATGTCGGCTATTCAAAATATTTATTGATTCCGCATATTCCAGGCGCGGGCGAACTGCTGATTTTTTGTGGTGCGATGGCTGGTGCCGGTCTGGCATTTTTGTGGTTCAACGCACATCCGGCCCAGGTATTTATGGGTGACGTCGGTGCTCTGGCGCTTGGCGGCGCGCTGGGAACTGTTGCGGTGATTGTGCGGCAAGAGATCGTTTTGTTCATCATGGGCGGGATTTTCGTGGCAGAAACGGTCTCTGTGATTTTACAGGTCAGCTATTTCAAATACACCAAGAAGAAATTTGGCACCGGAAAACGCCTGCTCCTGATGGCGCCTTTACATCATCACTATGAACAAAAAGGCTGGAAAGAAACCCAGGTTGTCGTACGTTTCTGGATCATTACCATGCTGTTAGTACTGGTCGGCTTGTCATCATTGAAATTACGTTAAATAAGTCAATGACTCAATCGCTCAATGACTTAAGCAGTATTAATTTATCAACTAGATAAGTAAATTTGTGACTATGGAATTTTCCGGCAAACATGTATTGGTACTCGGCCTTGGTGAGTCAGGGCTGGCCATGGCGCAATGGTTATTGCGCCATGGCGCCAGCTTACGTGTTGCCGATACCCGTCAGACGCCTACGCATCTGGAACAACTGCGCCAGTTGTCACCGAACGTAGAGTTTATTGCCGGGCCGTTGATGCCGGCCTTGCTCGATCAGATCGACCTCGTGGCGCTGAGTCCTGGCCTGTCTCCTTTGCAAGAGCTTGCTGCCTTGTTGCCGGAAGCGCAGCAAAGGAACATTCCGGTATGGGGCGAGGTTGAATTATTTGCTCAGGCTTTGGCGACCTTGAAACTGCAGCACGGGTATCAGCCAAAAGTGATCGCGATCACCGGTACCAATGGCAAAACGACGGTGACCAGATTGACTGGTTTACTCTGCGAACGCGCCGGTTTAACGGTGAAGGTTGCCGGAAATATTAGCCCTGCCATGCTTGATGTGCTGCGTGAAGCAATCGATGCCGATGCCTTGCCACAAGTCTGGGTGCTTGAGTTGTCGAGTTTTCAGTTACACAGTTGCTTTAGTTTGCAAGCCGATGTCGCCACGGTGCTGAACATCACACAAGATCACCTTGACTGGCATGGCGACCTGAAAGCGTATTGTGCCGATAAGGCGCGCATCTTCGGCTCACAAACACTGGCCGTGCTGAATCGGGATGATGCGCTGGTGATGGCATTGCTTACTTCAGCAAATGGCACAGCAGGCCGGATCACGACATTTGGTATTCACGCCCCGGAGCGCGAAGGTGAGCTCGGTTTGCTGAACGAACATGGCATGAGCTGGCTGGCAGCGGCGACTGTCGCCGAGACAGAAAAAGTAAATAGTCGTCGCAAAAAGAAAGAGACAGAAGAACTTCCCGTCACGGTATCGCGCCTGATGCCGGTTGATGCCCTTAAAATCCGTGGTCTGCATAATGCCGCGAATGCCCTGGCAGCGCTGGCTTTGTGCCGCGCGATTGGCTTGCCGCTGGCGCCGCTGTTGCATGGTTTGCGCGACTATACGGGCGAACCGCACCGGGTTGAACTGGTCGCCAATATTGCCGGGATTGATTATATCGATGACAGCAAAGGTACTAACGTGGGCGCCACCGTTGCCGCTTTAAACGGTCTTGGTCAGGCAGCGGCTGGCACGACAAAACGCATTATTCTGATCGCCGGCGGTGAAGGCAAAGGGCAGGACTTTTCACCCTTGAGTGAGCCGCTGGCGCGTTACGCAAAGGCGCTGCTGTTAATCGGAAAAGCCGCTGCTGACATCCGTGTTGCGGTCGGGCCGTCTCATGTTGCCGTACACAATTTCATTAGCTTGCCGCAGGCAGTTCAAGCTGCGGCTGAGATGGCGCAAGCGGGCGATGTGGTGTTGTTGTCGCCGGCATGTGCCAGTCTTGATATGTTCAAGAATTATACCCATCGTGCTGAGGTGTTCGTCGATGCCGTGCGTGAAATTGCCCTGGCACGCGGTGAGGTCGCCTGATGAAACAGTTGCTTCTGTCATTAAATAAGTGGTTGCCGTTTGCGGCAGAACCGGTGCCGGCATCGCATCTGGCCACCCGTTCAAAAATGATGGAATACGATCAGCCTTTGGTATGGGTGACGATCACGCTGATGTTGTTCGGTATGGTAATGGTGTATTCGGCCTCCATATTTTTGCCGGATTCGCCGAAATATGCCAGCTATAAAAATGCCCATTTTTTGATTCGCCAGGCGATATTTGTGTCGGTATCGATTCTTGCCGGCTTGTTTGTGTTTCGCATTCGTATTGCCGACTGGCAGAAAGCCGCGCCCTATTTATTTGCTATTACCCTGGTGTTATTGGCCGCAGTGTTAATTCCCGGGTTAGGCAAGGGCGTGAATGGTGCGAAGCGCTGGTTGTCTTTTAAGGTGTTCAATATTCAACCATCGGAATTGATGAAATTATTCATGGTCTTGTATGCCGCTGACTACACGGTGCGCAAGCAGGAATACATGCACAAATTAACCAAAGGGTTTCTCCCGATGATGGGGGCAGTGGCGGTACTGGGTTTGCTGCTGCTGTTGGAGCCGGATCTGGGCGCGTTTGGGGTAATCGTTTGTATCGCGATGGGAATCTTGTTTTTGGGCGGTATTAACGGGATCTGGTTTGGCGGCATTGCGGCTACCCTGGTCGGCATTTTTAGCATGGTGATTATCTTGTCACCATGGCGCCGCGAACGCATTTTTGCTTACCTCAATCCATGGGTGGAAGAGAATGCTTTGGGCAAGGCTTACCAGCTCTCGCATTCTTTGATTGCATTCGGGCGTGGCGAATTATTGGGCGTTGGCCTCGGTGCCAGTGTAGAAAAACTGCACTACCTGCCGGAAGCGCACACGGATTTTCTGTTAGCCGTGATCGGTGAAGAACTGGGTTTTGTCGGGGTGCTGACCGTGGTTTTGTTGTTTTACTGGATCGTCAAGCGTTCGTTTGAAATCGGCCGGCAAGCGATCATTTTAGATCTGACATTTGCCGGACTGACCGCGAAAGGCATAGGCATCTGGATCGGGGTGCAAGCGTTTATTAACATGGGCGTGAACCTGGGTCTGTTACCGACCAAGGGCCTGACTTTGCCGTTGATGAGCTATGGCGGATCAGGTGTTCTGATTAACTGTGTAGGCTTGGCGATCTTGTTAAGAATTGACTATGAAAACCGCGAATTAATGCGCGGAGGGCGCGTATGACGAAGCTCACTCAACATCAGAAGACATTGCTGATTATGGCAGCCGGTACCGGTGGCCACATATTTCCCGGCCTGGCGATTGCCGAAGTGATGCAGGCGCGCGGCTGGAATGTCTCGTGGCTGGGTACCAATAAGGGCATGGAAGCGCAGATCGTGCCTCAGCATCATATTGAAATGGACAGTATTGACTTTTCCGGCTTGCGCGGAAAAGGTCTGAAACATACGCTCGTCGGTGCCGGTAAACTGGTGGCAAGTTTTTTTAGCTGCCTGCGCATCTTGCGTCAGCGGCGGCCAGATGTGGTGTTGGGCATGGGGGGGTATGTGACTGTACCGGGTGGTCTGATGGCTGCCTTGTCAGGCAAACCGGTGGTGTTGATGAATGCTGACGCCGGATTATTATTATCGAATAAGACCTTGCTACCGGTGGCGCGCAAGTTGTTGTTCGGATTGCCCCCGGCTGCGCAGCATCAAAGTCGCAAGATGGTCTGGACGGGCAATCCTATCCGCAAAGATATTTGTCAGCTCGCCGCACCGGCAACGCGCTATGCTGGACGCAGCGGGCCTTTGAAAATTTTGGTAGTGGGCGGTAGTTTAGGGGCTAAAGTTCTTAACGAAACGGTGCCCGATGCCATCGCCTCACTGGCACTGGCGGAGCGACCTGTCGTCACGCATCAGTCCGGCAAGCAGCATGTAGACGCCCTGCGGCAGCGCTATGCAGCCGTGGGTGTGGTGGCAGAAGTGCTGGAATTTATCGACGACATGCCGCGCCGTTATGCCGAGGCCGATCTGGTCATTTGTCGTGCTGGTGCCATTACAGTATCGGAGCTGACAGCGGCCGGTGTCGCAAGTATCTTGATCCCATTCGTGGCGTCCAGCACCTCGCATCAAAAAGATAACGCGCAATGGATGGCGCAAAAAAATGCGGCGATTTATCTGCCGCAGGCGACATTGACGCCGGCCACTCTGGCCGCGCAATTGCAGGGTATGACAAGAACACAGTGTTTGCAGTTGGCTCAAACTGCGTACGCCCTAGGACAGCGTGAGGCGAGCGCAACAATCGCCACAATTTTAGAAGAACTAGCATGAAACATAAAGTAAAACATCTGCATTTCGTTGGTATCGGCGGCTCTGGCATGAGCGGTATTGCCGAGGTGTTGTTGAATCTGGGCTATAGCATTTCAGGTTCGGATTTAAGTAGTAATGCCGCTTCACAGCGGCTGGCACGACTGGGTGCCAAGGTTATGCTTGGTCACGCTGCAGAGAATATCGCCGGGGCCGATGCCATCGTCACTTCGACCGCGGTCAAGTCCGATAATCCTGAGGTGATCGCCGCCCGCGAAAAACATATTCCTATCGTGCCGAGAGCCTTGATGCTGGCCGAGTTGATGCGCTTAAAGAGCGGCATCGCGATTGCCGGCACCCACGGTAAAACTACTACCACCAGCCTGGTGGCGAGTATTTTGGCTGAGGGTGGGTTTGATCCTACTTTTGTGATCGGCGGGCGCTTAAATAGTGCCGGCGCGAATGCAAAATTAGGCAGCGGAGATTTTATCGTGGCCGAGGCCGATGAATCGGATGCGTCCTTTCTGAATCTGTTGCCGGTGATCGAAGTCATCACGAATATCGATGCCGATCATATGGAAACCTATGACCATGATTTTGCCAAACTCAAGCAAGCCTTCATCGATTTTACGCAGCGTTTGCCGTTTTACGGTGTGGCGATTCTCTGTCTCGATGACGTGCATGTCAGAGAGATTATGCCTTTCATTACCAAGCCCATCGTAACCTATGGTTTTCATGAAGAGGCCGAAGTGCGCGCGGTTGATGCCGTCGCCGTGGGTGGGAAAATGCAATTTACTGTGATTCAGGACGGGTATGAAGCGATGCCGGTGAGCCTGAATCAGCCGGGCATGCATAACGTGCAAAACGCCTGCGCGGCGATTGCCATTGCCCGAGAAATCGGGGTGGCCGACGCGTCCACTCAA
>JBBQNW010000042.1:0-16014 GCA_038330335.1 Burkholderiales bacterium
CTGGGTTCCTGAAACTGGGATATCATATCGTTTTCCTGCGAGAACATTGGACGTCGACCGACACCCTCCGATGAAAGCTGCCCGAGCACCTAGAACTCCAGCATCTGGTCCCTGCGCTCTGCGCAAGCCAAATTCCATCACTGGCCCACCGTGGGCTGCTGTCACCACCCGTGACGCTTTGGTAGCTATCAAGCTTTCAAAATTAACTAAGTTTAGGATCGCTGTCTCAAGGAGCTGTGTTTCCATAATGCGCCCTTTAACTCGGATCAGCGGTTCAAATGGAAAAACAGGCGTCCCTTCTGGAATCGCGTCAATGTCCCCCGTAAAACGGAAGGTTCGAAGTTCCTCGATAAAATCTTCCTTAAAGAGGTTTAGGCTTCTCAAATACGCCAAATCCTCTTCTCCAAAGGAAAGATTTTCAATATATTCCACGACTTGCTCGAGTCCTGCCGCGAGCACATACCCACCGTTAAAGGGAAGCGTTCGAAAAAAAACATCAAATACGGCTTCCTTATTACGACATCCGTTCACGTAATAACCCTGCATCATTGTTAATTGATAGAGATCCGTTAACATTGTTAAGTTTTCGATAGACAATCGCCTCGCCACTCTCACTCCAAAATTCTTTGATCGCAGTTAGTCTATAGCTTACTATAACTTGATACAAATCATGCGTGAGAATTTCGACCTTTCACCTTCGATATCCTGCTTTTATTCTTAAATAAAACCTAAAGGATAATTCCTTTAGGTGAACAAGGTGCATATTGTCGCATTACGACGAGACGCGAAATACACTTATCCCGGCGGAAAACCCGACCAGCACCGCGCCTTTAAGATCTAAGGTTTCGATGAGTTCGGCCAGATCATCAGCGTAAGTATCCATATCATTGTTATTCCAGGACTGATCTGAACGCCCGTGGCCGCGCCGGTCATGGGCTATACAACGGTGGCCGTTGGAGGCCAGAAATAGCATCTGGCTGTCCCAGCTGTCCGCACTGAGCGGCCAGCCATGACTAAACACCACAGGCGGGCCTGCGCCCCAGTCCTTGTAATAAATCTGCGTACCGTCTTTGGTCGTGATCGTACTCATTGTTGATTTCCTGCTTACTATGCTGCTTAATATGCTGCTTGCTATGCCGGCCTCATCCTGACTTAGCGGCGCAGGCTGCGCTATTGCTCATTCATCAGCGACTACGCCAATGTTCGAACCGACTTTTCCCGGGCCCATTGCCGTGTCTTTGCGGCCGCGATAAATGCGTCCTTGTCGCTGGCGTCGAGGACACCTGCGTCCTCACCGGTACGCGCCATCCTGAGCAGTGCCTTACCACCTTTATCAGCGGCAATCGCCTTCAGATGGCCATACGCATCGCGGACGAAATCAATCGCGGCACTTTCCATCGACAGCGTTGTTGCACCGTGTTCAGAAAGAATGACGGCAATGGCATCAAATAGCACCGAAGGGCTGCCTGCCAGTTGTCCGTCAGCCGCCAGCATAGTGCCATCGGCCAGCTTCGCCCCAGCCACTTTGGGTGCAATAATTTTTACAGACGCCCCGGCACTGACTGCGGCCTTACTAATTTTTTTGATGGTCGCGCCGTCCGAACCATCCGCGATCAGAATCGCAATAGTGCGCCCCATCAGGGTCTGTTTCATCTTGCCGATCGTCTGTAATGCCGGTGAAAGCATCCTGTCCTGCACCGGCGCTGCGGCCAGTGGCGCTTCCGGCATGTGCTCGAAACCCAGGCCGGCGGCCACCCGTCTGGCGAGATCGGCTTCCACGTGTAGCAAATGCGCTACCATGGCTTGCCGCACATGCGGGTGCTCGACCTTAGAGAGTTCAAACACCAGCGCCGAGGCAATATGCGCCTGTTCATAGCTGCTCTGGCTGAGATAAAACTGGCGCGCCTGGCTATAATGATCGGCGAAACTTTCGGCACGGATACGCCCTTTTTCACCAGATTCAAGCACAGCAGCGCTATGAAAACCCTTGGGTGTTTCCCGCGGTGAATTGCCCGACAAGCTATTGGGCTCATACGCAACCCGGCCGGTGGGCTGTGCCATCTGCATGTGGCCGTCACGTTGCTGGTTGGAAAACGGACACTTGGGTGCATTCACCGGAATCTGGTGAAAATTTGCCGAACCCAAACGTGAAAGCTGGGTATCGAGATAAGAAAATAAACGGCCTTGCAACAGCGGATCATTCGAGAAATCAATGCCAGGCACGACATGAGAAGGGCAATACGCGACCTGCTCGGTTTCGGCGAAAAAATTATTCGGCCAGCGATCCAGAACCATACGGCCAATCACTTGCAAGGGCACAAGTTCTTCAGGGATGAGTTTGGTCGCATCGAGATGATCAAACGGGAATTGATCAGCATCGTCCTGTGTGAACAGCTGCACAGAAAATTCCCATTCAGGGAAATTCCCGGCGGCGATAGCCTCGAACATATCGCGTCGGTGAAAGTCCTGGTCAGCACCGGAAATTTTCACGGTTTCATCCCAGATCGTCGACTGTAAGCCAAGCTTGGGGCGCCAGTGAAATTTAACAAAGGTCGACTCACCAGCCTCGTTAATCAGTCGAAAACTGTGCACACCAAAACCTTCTATCATCCTGAGCGAGCGCGGCAAGGTCCGGTCTGACATGATCCACATCACCATATGCATGGATTCAGGTGTGAGGGAAATAAAATCCCAGAACGTGTCATGCGCGGTTGCCGATTGAGGAAAACCACGGTCGGGTTCCATTTTTACAGCATGGATCAAGTCGGGAAATTTAATCGCATCCTGGATGAAGAACACCGGCACATTATTGCCGACCAGATCCCAGTTCCCTTCCCTGGTATAAAATTTAACAGCAAACCCGCGTACGTCACGGGGAGTGTCGACCGAGCCGGCGCCGCCGGCGACCGTCGATATTCGCGTAAACACCGGTGTCTTCTCGCCGATTTCAGTGAGTACGCGCGCCGTAGTGAACTGCTTCAGCGAAGCGGTCAGCTCAAAATAGCCATGCACCCCGGTGGCACGCGCATGAACAATACGTTCAGGAATACGTTCATGATCAAAATGCGTGATTTTTTCACGCAGGATAAAGTCCTCCAGTAAGGCCGGCCCGCGCGGATTGGCTTTGAGAGAATTTTGATTATCGGAAAGTACCAGCCCTTGATTGGTGGTGAGCTCAGGATGCGCGCCACCGGCTAACTGGTGCAGCTCGCCACCTGCGGCTAGCATTAACTTTTTACCCTTAGCTAAGGCTTTTTGAGATGTCTTTTTTTCTTGCCGATGCACAGCTTTTTCTTTACTCAAGATAGTTCTCCCGCGTGATGAATTGATGATTCACTCAAAACGCCAACCTGTCGCAGATTGACGTAACAGATGCATGAAGGCTTGTTACTGATCGGCAAGCTATGATTTTCGCGATACCAGACTTACTATGGGACGTCTTCCTAGTCATGGAGGCATCTGGGCGATCAGTCAACAGTGCCCCGGTCTGACTCTCTGCCTGACGTCCGGTGCCACAAAATATTTCGCCAGGACATGAACAAAATGCTGCAAACGCGCTCGCATTGGCGTTGCGTTTGCGCAGTGTTTGTGCATTGGCGCCAAGTTTATAATTACACAAAAATGACGCCGGCTAAGCTAAGCCCGATTTAGGTGGAGCGCACTTTGGTCTTGATAATCTCTTCGACGTCGCCTACCGTCTGCTGAATTTTTCCGCTGATTTGCTTGTCTAGTCCCTTGGCCTGCTGCTCTTCGCTGCCGACTAGTTTTCCGACTTCTTCCTGCACTTTACCGGCGATGTCTTTTGCTGTGCCTTTAACTTGATTTGTGTTCATGGTGCTACTCCTGATTCAGATGTGAATAAATAATTTGTCCTGCCGGTCTTGCTAGTGCTACTGGTATTTTTTGCTACTTTTTATGGCAGGTTTTGTGCCAGGCGCTATATGGCATCAAACGATAAAGCTCGCCAGCTTCGATCCTGCCGATGAGCGCAATTTATGTTGAATGCCATTGAAAATCCATCGACCACTACACCAGTGGAGGGTCTTGATAGGCTTTAGTGCCGTAATACGAATGCAGTTCATTGAGCCAGTTTGTATCGGCCATATCCGGCCAGGAATCTTTGTCGAAACCAGGTGCATTTTCCAGATGATCTTTTTCAATATTCAGAACAAAGCGCTTATTGATGGTGTCGAGTCGTAAGGCAGTCCAGGGCACCGCAAACAGTTTGTCGCCCATGCCCAGAAAGCCACCGAAAGCCATTACCGCATATGCTACTTTTCCAGTGCGCATATCGAGCATGATTTCTTTGATGTCGCCCAACGTCTCTTCTTTGTGGTTGACGACATCGTCGCCGATCAGCGTATTGGCCCCCATCAGATGTGGCCCCGGACCTTCGTGAGTGGTATAGATACCTAAAGTGTCGCGCTCCATATATGTCATATGTTTCTCCTGTTGTTAAGGCGTTGAATGAGGCTCTAAGTTACGCCTGAAATGACATCAGATCTGTTCGATTCCGAACATAGGAAAAAAATGTGAATCCCACTTTTCCTCCAAGGCAAACACCAGCACGACCATAGAGGCAGAGCACGGTCTCAGCTGTCGCATGTATTTCTTTACAGCGTCACTGAGGAAGAATTGATGCGCTTTTTATTGCGCGACGCTTGGCTCTGTGCGCAAACGCACAAAAAACAGATCTGCATTTTGTTAATATTCAAGATCGCCAGTGGAAGTAGGAGCCGGACAATGTTAATGTCGTCAATCACCCTTGAGCATCATCGCCGTCGTCGGCCGAGCGCCGAAAGATCTGTCTGGCTGGAAATACCGAGCTCAGCATGCTGAAAGGACTAAGCCGTTTCTGGATACGCAGCCTGATCCGTGCCGGTAAGGTGCAACAAACGCAGGCCACGAAATTAATCAAAAATCTTCTCGTCAAGCCCAAATCAAAAAGCAAAATTAAAGACCGGCCCGCAACTAAGCTAAACACTAAGCTAAACACGACGCCAAGGACTACCGCAAGCTTCAAACCAGGTACAGCGGCAACCCGACCGGCCACAACCAGTCGCACTCAAAAGAGCGCAAAACCATCGTCATCAGGAAAGTGGCTGACCTCGTATTACTCGTCGATCGAAAACAATACTGTGCTGCCGCTAAGACGCATGAGTTACTGTTTGTATCTTCCTACTGATTTTCCAAAAGTGACGCTGGCCACACCAGCGCAGTCCTGGCCACTGATCGTGATGCTGCATGGCTGCGAGCAAACGGCGAGCGCCTTTTCACAGGGAACCCGGATGAATCAACTGGCCGAAACCAAAGGCTACGCCGTACTGTACCCGCAACAGTCCCTGCGCTCCCATCCGAATCGCTGCTGGCGTTGGTATGACAAGGCCAGCCAAGACGGCGGCGGCGATGTCACGATGATTGTGGGGATGATAGAAAAAGTCGCCCGCCAATATGCGATAGACCGTACGCGTATTTATCTTTGTGGCATGTCGGCCGGAGCGGCGATGGCCAATATTGTGGCGTTAAATCATCCGGACTTAATTGCCGCCATCGGGCTGCACTCAGGGCCGGTATTCGGTGCCGGACACAACCCTATCAGTGCCTATGGCGTCATGCAACACGGTGCCGGCAGCCGCGTAAAAAGTGCAATCGCTGAAGTGCAGCGGCGGGCTCCGGCGTTCCCCGGCATGCCGACCATCCTGATTCATGGACAAGACGATAAAACGGTGAGGCCTGTCAATCAGGCGCAGTTAGCACAACAGTCTTTGTTGCTGAACCATCTGGCGCCTGACTCGGGCATACCTATCGTTGCCAAGGCTGCCGGCAAGCCGGGTAGCCGCCATCGCGGGCATGCCTATGACATTGCCGATTTTTATCTGCGCAAAAATCTGTTATTAAGAGTCGCGCGGATTATGCAACTGGAACACGCCTGGAGCGGTGGCGATGCCAGCCTGCCGTTTAATTCTGCCGCCGGACCCGATGCCAGCAAGATGATGCTGGATTTTTTTTCCAAGCACAGGCGTCTTGATACGTCTCAGGTATCAGCGAAAGCGGCAGACAACAAGACAGACAACAAGACAGACAACACTGTTCAGCGCAAATGAATCCGTGCCCCCGGTAACAGACCATCTTGCAATGAATAAATAATCGGACAGTTGACGACGACTGAGGTCGGCGTCAGGGTCACCCATTGTTTTTCTACTGCATCGAGCACCTCTTCTTCCGAGCGCAATATCTGCGGCTGCCGCCCCTCGTTCCATGTCACCAGGTAGAGCAACCACAACGGCGTATAGGCCTCGCTGGAATTTTGATAGCCGATACGTTGCGGCGCGGAAGGAAACACACTGCCCTGGGCAAAATTAACAAATTTATATACCCGGTCCAGCGCGGAAGGCTGGCCGGCTACGGGCGGACGCAAGCTCAGCGACAAACGTGGCACATAATTGCTGCCGGTATTCTTAGCCATGGCCTGGTCTGACATATCGGTCGTAATGTAATGTACCAGACGCCCTTCATACCAGCCGGCCAGCAAAGGCAATTCCACCGTGGCCACCGATTTCTCGGTCAATAGCGGACCATCACTCATGGCGGCGGCGGCTGCGCGGGCCTGAAAACCCGCCCCGGTCAGAGCCGCGAACGTCAAACAAATGGCTGCCCTTACGCGCAAAGAGGGGTGTGGCCGTTTGGTAAGCGTCATATCAACTCCAGAAAAATCAAAAAATATCGCACCGGCACCACAATCTTACCGGTACGGAAAATGAATCTCAGATTGTGGCAGCTTATGTGACAATATAAGCGATACAGGGATAAAAAAATATCAGAACCAATAGCGACGAACGCCCTTCAGTATCGAAAAAAGTAACACCCTTCACTGCTGATATTAACTACCATAAATTGGCAAACCCTTACCCTTTGACAAGGCAAACCGTGGACAATAAAAATATGCTCCCGCCCTCAGTTAAACCGGAACCTGATCGGCATCCTGATCGGCATCCTGATCTGAACGATCTGGCGCATTTCAGCCAGCCAGCGACGTTGCGCGATGGCAGCCCGGTGCTGATACGCGCAATACGGCCAGATGACATCAGCAAAGTTGTCACCGCCTTTCATCAGCTGGCACCGGAATCGGTGTATACGCGCTTTTTCAGCTATAAAAAAGAACTCAGTCAGGCCGAGCTGATAGCACTGGGCGCGACCGACTTTATCCGTGCAGTCGTGCTGGTAGTGGCGCTGCAACAAGAAGGCAAGGAAGTGCTCATCGGTGGCGGTAGTTACCATGTGCTGGAAAATACCGGCAAGGCGCAGAAAAGCGCTGAAGTGGCATTTACCATCGAAGAAGACTATCAATGCCAGGGTCTGTCCGGCCAGCTGCTGACGATACTGAGCACGATCGCCCGGCATCAGGGTATTGAACAATTCGAGGCCGATGTCCTTGACAATAACACCCCCATGCTAAAGGTATTTGAACACAGTGGTTTAGCCATGCATAAAACCCGCAATCACAATATTTTCACGGTAGTGCTGGAGTTGGGACAGAATAATAAGGATGACCGCAACCAAAGCATGCAGTCATGAAATAATGACGCGATGCCGGCAGCAATTGCCCCACTATTTTTTACCGGAATGACGCTATGAAACAAGAACAACTAATACAAGAAGCCTTAACTGCACGCCAGTCTGCCTACTCACCTTATTCGCAATTTAAAGTCGGTGCTGCGCTACTGACTAAAGACGGAAAAGTTTTTCGTGGTTGTAACGTAGAAAATGCTTCTTACGGTCTATGCAACTGCGCCGAACGCACCGCCTTGTTTAGTGCCGTGGCAGCCGGCTATCGCCCGGGTGACTTTCAAAAAATAGCAGTGGTGGGCGATACCGAGGCGCCGATCGCGCCCTGTGGCGCCTGCCGCCAGGTCATGCTGGAACTGGGTGGACCGGACCTTGAAGTGGTGCTGAGCAATCTACAGGGCGCAATGAAAATCACCACAGCGTCTGCACAGTTGCCGGATGCATTTTACTTAGCACCTGGCTAGATTCGGAACCAGCTTATGGAACCTGGCCCGGACCGAGTACCAGACCAGATACAACACCAAATCAAAAAACTAGCTCCACCCCGGTACTGCAAGAAAACGCGATGACAGGTAATCTGATGTGGCGTTTTGTTTTGCCCTTCCGCTTCATGTCACTTGTACGATTACCACTCAGAAGAGCTTTATGCAAAATCAACAGGATTTCGATAGTTTACTGGGTCATTCCGTATTCGCCGGCGCGAATGAAGGCAATGCCAGACGCACCTTCATCCAGGCCGCGGTGGGTGCCGGCTTCGCCGCTGCAGCACTGCCCATTTGCGCGCAAAGCGTAATTAGCACCGACAGCGAGGGTCTCACCGCCGGCTTCGTGACGTTGGACATCAATGGCCAGCAAGTGCCGGTATACCGCGCCCAAGCAGCTGGCAAAAACAACTTACCGGTCGTGTTGGTGATCTCGGAAATTTTCGGGGTGCACGAACATATTGCTGACGTCGCACGACGCTTTGCCAAACAAGGTTATCTGGCCTTGGCACCGGAATTATTTGTGCGTCAGGGTGATGCCGGTAAATATCCGAGCATCGCCGAACTCATCAAAGAAGTCATCTCCAAGGTGCCCGACGCCCAGGTCATGAGTGATTTGGATGCGGTCGTGGCCTGGGCCAAAACTCAGGGTGGCAATACCGACAAACTGGCAATCACCGGTTTTTGCTGGGGCGGCAGAATCACCTGGATGTATGCAGCACACAACCCTTTGGTAAAGACGGGTGCCGCGTGGTACGGCAGAGTCAGCGGCACACCGACGGCGCTGTCACCACAAAACCCGGTCGATATCGCGGCGCGCCTGAAGGCGCCGATACTCGGTTTATACGGCGCCAAAGATGCCGGCATTACGCAAGAGTCGCTGGAACAAATGAAAGCGGCGCTGGATAAAGCCGGGAATAAATCGGAAATCATGGTGTACGCTAATTCCGGCCACGCCTTCCATGCCGATTATCGCGCCAGCTACGTTGAAGCCGATGCCAAAGACGGCTGGCAGCGCTGTCTGGCCTGGGTTAAGGCGAATTTGGCGTAAGTCAAAAACCGGTAAAAGGGCCACCAGCGCCCTGTTAATTCCGGCCGCCCACAGGCCATCCAGACCCCGTTAACATTTGTCGGCTGAATGCTGAGAGCCACGGTAATTTTGCTTCTCCATCAGGTGTTACTGCAAAAAAATTGAACGAAACCAGAGACTTGTGCAAGGAGGCACTTCAGGCATGATAGGCTGGCGCTGACAGATTGCCGTGAGTAAGATCAATACATGTCCACATTCGTGTCAAGCTTCAGCGATATTCAAGGTAACATGGTAAGACACACACAATTTTTCTATCATGCCTACCATGCAAACCATGCAAACCAACACCAGCATTTCAGCGTCTTATGATGCCCGGACTATCTTTTTACACTGGGCCAGCGCTGCGCTGGTAGTCGGACTATGGATTATCGGCCAGACCATTGATTTTTTCCCGGCAGGAACAGCACGTATCACGGTGCGCAGTTTGCATATCCTGTTCGGCACAATACTCGGCATATTGTTAGTGGCACGCCTGACCTGGCGCCGCCGCGGAGGCATCCGGCTTGCGTCAGAAATTTCTGGCATACAAGGGCAGCTTGCTACCAGTGTGCATTATTTATTGTATGCGCTACTGCTGGCCATGGTCATCATCGGTCTTGCCTGTGTTTGGATACGCGGTGATAACTTGTTTAACCTGATCACCGTACCGGCCTTTGACCCTGGCAACAAGGCCTTGCGCCATGATGCGGTCGAGCTACACGGGCTGGTCGCCAACATCCTTCTGGCGGTAGCCGGATTCCATGCCGCGGTAGCCCTGTGGCATCATTTTGTGCAAAAGGACGGCATACTGCGACGTATGTTGCCAAATTTAAAATAGTCCCTCTTATTTAGCAGCGTAGTGCAAGCGGGTAGTACAAAAACATCAGTATGGTCGGAAAACCATGCTGATGTCCGGTATCACCCTCCCCCTTTCCGGGCTAGAACAAGGAAGCGGCGCAGACCGGCACCAAGGTGTCCAGTATTTGGGGTAAATCGCTGTGACATTATTTTGGCATTCTGTCTTCAAATTGGATGCTAAAACACCGTACTGCGGCAACCCATTTCATACCAACAACGCTGTTGAAAATACAGAATAGATGCCCGGCGCTGCCGGTGTTGCCGGTGCCGTCGCTGCGGGTGGTGCCATCGTTGCGGCTAACCTGAATGCCGGGAACAATCTGGTCGCGGCAGGAACGGGGAAGCAGATTGCGTTGGGTTACAGCTATCGATAGCTGTAATCAGCACAGCATTATGTACACGCCCCCTCTCCCTTACTAGCAACGATGCTCATTCCAACCCAGGCGGGCGGGCTACAGGCAATGGTTTGACCGACCGTCTGATAAACATCGGCATCCGTCCCACATTCTGATGATGATTTTCCGGCCAAGCTGCGTTTGTCTGGCTTAATCGTCAACAGCAGCTTCGTGCGCATTTTTTCGGCAGTGAAAAATGTCTGAGCCGGTAGCCGCCGCTGCCTTGCCATGAATTCTGAACAGCAGCACCTCTGCAAGCCACATAGGGTTGGGGCCGGGGGCTGGCCAAAATGAAGAAAGCGCGCCGGATACGCTGACAACAACCCAGGCCAGATCAGATCAAACCCAAGGCGCGCAAAGCAAGCGGTAACAATAAGGCGGTGATCAGGCCGGAGATGCCCATCGCCAATCCGGCAAAAGCCCCCATTTCGGGGCTGACCTGAAACGCTCTGGCAGTGCCGATACCATGCGCACTGACGCCTAGCGCAAAGCCACTGATGCTGGCATCGTCGACCTTAATGACATGTAGTATGCCTCTGGCCATGGTCGCCCCCAAGATGCCGGTTACCATCACCAGCACCGCCGTGAGTGAAGGCAAGCCGCCAATTTTGTCGGCGATACCCATGGCAATGGCCATCGTCACCGATTTCGGTGCCAGTGACAACACCGTCAGCGCGGATGCGCCGAGCAGATAGCCGGTGCCCATCGCCACCGTGATCGCCGTAGCACTGCCCAGAACAGCTGCCATCAGAAAAGAGAACCAGTGCCGTTTCAGCTGACTGAGCTGTTGATACAAAGGAATCGCCAGCGCCACGGTAGCCGGGCCAAGTAAAAAATGGACGAACTGGGCGCCGGAAAAATAGGTTTTATAAGGCGTGTGAGTGACACTCAGAAGCAATACCAAAATCGCCACCGCGATTGCCACCGGGTTGGCCAGCGGATTCATCTTGGCTTTGGTATAGAGCATATACGCCAACTGATAGGCCAGCAGTGTTGCAGTCAAACCCAGCAACGGGGTGCCGGCCAGATAGACCCAGATCTCGCTGAGCTGTTCTTTCATGTTTTATCCGAATTCTCTGATGGGCTGACAGGCGGCGCTGCGGACGGCTTTTGCAGCCATTTCGCCACCAGTGCAGTGACAACGATGGAGGCGGTGGTGCTGAGAATTAACGCCACGGCAATCGGAAACCATTCCGCCATCAAACGCTGGCCATGTACCATGATGCCCACCCCGGCAGGGATGAACAGCAAAGACAGATGCCGTAAGAACTCTTGCGTGGCCGGCATCAGTTTCGCTGCCAGGTCCTTTTTGATCAGCAGAAAAAAGAATAGCAATAACATGCCGATAACCGGGCCGGGCACCGGCAAATGCAATAGATAAGTACAGCCTTCGCCGAGCGACTGAAAGATCAACAGCACAGTGAAGGTGTAAATCATACGGCGCTCATGCTCCGACGGATGAACTGGCGCTCAGGGCATGATCGAGCAATTCCACCCAATGCTGTACCGGTGTCGTGGTGCCTGATTGCAAATGCGTCAGGCAGCCGATGTTAGCAGATAGAATCATTTCCGGCTCGCTCGCCTGCAAGTTACGCAGCTTATTGTCGCGCAACTGGTAAGCCATTGCCGGCTGCAATACCGAATAAGTACCGGCCGAACCGCAGCATAAATGGCTGTCGGCACAGAGCCGCACATCCACCCCTACGCTGCGCAGCAAGCCCTCGACCTTGCCCTTGATTTGCTGGCCATGCTGCAAGGTGCAAGGCGGGTGCCAGGCGATGCGCTTGCTGATTTTTCCGTTCAGCTTTTGCACCAATTGGGCTTCAAACTCCGGCAGAATTTCACTCAGATCGCGCGTCAATTCCGTAATTCTTCTGGCTTTTTCCGCATAAACGGTATCGTGCGCCAGCAAATGACCATAGTCTTTGACAGTGGCGCCGCAACCGGATGCCGTCATTACTATCGCCTCGACACCGGCCTCCACATACGGCCACCAGGCGTCGATATTGCGCCGCATGTCGTCCAAGCCGGCCTCATGGTCATTTAAGTGATAGCGAATCGCGCCGCAACAGCCGGCCTTGGGCGCAATCACCAATTGCACCGCCAGAGCATCGAGCACTCTGGCCGCCGCAAAGTTGATATTCGGCGCCATGGCCGGTTGCACACAGCCATCGAGTAACAACATTTTCCGGGCATGCTGCTGCGCCGGCCACTGGCCTGCGTCTTGTGCGACAGGTATCTTGTTCTGCAGCGCCTTGGGTAACAAAGGGCGCAGCGTCTGGCCTATTTTCATGGCAGGATTAAACAGCGACTGGCGTGGCAAAAGCTGCTTGAGGGCGCCGCGCATCAGGCGCTGTGCCAGCGGTCGCGGCACTTGTTCATCGACGATCTTGCGGCCGATGTCGACCAGACGGCCATATTGCACACCCGAGGGACAAGTCGATTCACAGCTACGGCAGGTCAGGCAGCGGTCCAGATGTTGCTGGGTTTTGCTGGTGGCGGGCTTCCCTTCCAGCACTTGTTTGATCAGGTAGATACGGCCACGCGGGCCGTCGAGCTCATCGCCCAATAACTGATAAGTGGGGCAAGTGGCAGTACAAAACCCGCAATGCACACAACTGCGCAAGATCGCTTCCGCTTCTTGGCCTTCGCGGCTGTTTTTAATAAAATCGGCAAGATTAGTTTGCATGATGACTTTCTACAGGTCCGGATACATGCGGCCAGGATTAAAAATACCCGCCGGATCAAAACTGTTTTTCAGATGACGATGAATTTTTGCGAGCGGCGCAGACAAGGGAGTAAACACCCCTTGCTGTTTGTCGCCACCCCGAAACAATGTGACATGGCCACCGGCCTGGCTGGCTATCTCACGTATGGTGTGTGGTTTTTCATCGCTGAATAACCAGCGTTGCGCACCACCCCATTCAATCATCGTTTTACCGTTCAGACGCAAGGCCGGGGCGGTCGATGGTAATGATAAGCGCCATAAACCATGTTCAGCATCCTGGGTAAAAAAATCATGGCTTTGTTCACGCACAGAAAGCCAGAACGCATCGGCGTTGGTAACCTCTTCACCGCCCAGTGTTTGTCTGGCGGCGCGCACTGCCGCCTCGGCGCCCGACAGGCGCAACATCAGGCGCCCCACTTGCCAGGCACTGGCTGAAATCGGCAGCGCTTGTCCGCCCCACTGATTGATGCGCGCTAAGGCATCGGCTTCCGATAAAGCAAACATCAGCGTGGTTTCGGCAAACGCCTTGGGCAAGACTTTGAGCGAGACGTCTAGTATCAGCCCCAGACACCCCATGGAGCCGGTCAGCATGCGCGAGACATCATAACCCGCCACGTTTTTCATAACCTGGCCACCAAAAGTCAGTAACTCGCCCTTGCCATCAATCAAGCTGACACCCAGCACAAAATCGCGCACGGCACCGGCGCTGGCACGGCGCGGCCCCGACAGGCCAGCAGCCACCACGCCACCGATGGTGGCACCGAGAGCAAAATGCGGCGGTTCAAAAGCCAGCATCTGATTCTGCTGATCAAGTGCCGCTTCGATCTCGGCCAAAGGCGTGCCACAACGAGCCGTGATGACCAGCTCGGTCGCTTCATAGGCGACGATGCCGCGGTAGGCGCGGGTATCAAGAATATCGCCCAGACCTTGCTGGCCATACCATTTTTTACTCGCGCCACCCTGGATACATACGCCGGTTTTCTGCGCAGACGCCGCGCAGATGCGTTGGCGAAATTCTTCTAGGATCTGATCCATTGCTACACTCATCAAGGTAAAAAGTCGATCGGACGAACGTTGATCTGTTTTTGAACAATTTAAAAGCGCTCTATTCCGGGAAACTTCAGCTGACCATTCTTCACATGCATGCGACCGTATTCGGCACAGCGATGCAAACTCGGGATGGCTTTATCCGGATTGAGCAAGACGGCCGGATCAAAAGCACGCTTGACGGCCCAAAAGGCCGCCAATTCCAGCGCAGAGAACTGCACGCACATCGAGTTAATTTTTTCGATACCGACCCCGTGCTCACCGGTAATGGTGCCGCCAACCGCGACGCACAACTCCAGTATCTCGGCACCAAACGCTTCGGCCTGATGAAACTCACCTGGTTGATTGGCATCGAATAAAATCAGAGGGTGCAAATTGCCATCGCCGGCATGAAACACGTTGGCGCAGCGCAAACCATATTTAACTTCCATGGCGCTGATACCGATCAGTACTTGCGCCAGATTTTTACGCGGAATCGTGCCATCCATGCAGTAATAATCAGGCGAGATACGCCCCGCTGCCGGAAACGCGTTTTTACGCCCGGACCAGAATTTCAGCCGCTCCGCCTCGCTTTGCGAGACCGCAATCGCGGTCGCGCCGGCCTCTTGCAGCACCGCGCTCATGCGGGCGATTTCTTCTTCTACTTCTTCCGGGGTGCCGTCCGATTCGCAGAGCAAAATCGCTTCGGCATCAATATCGTAACCCGCTTTGACAAACGGCTCGACCATGCGTGACGAGGTTTTGTCCATCATCTCCAGCCCGGCCGGAATAATCCCTGCCGCAATCACATTGGCTACCGCATTGCCACCTTTGACCACGTCATCAAACGAGGCCATGATGACGCGGGCCGTCTGCGGTTTGGGAATCAGTTTTACCGTAACTTCGGTGACGATGCCAAGCATGCCTTCAGAACCGATAAACACTGCCAGCAAATCGAGCCCGGGCGCATCGAGCGCAGCGCTGCCCAGCTCAATAATCTCACCCTCTATCGTTACGGCACGCACGCGCAGCACGTTATGTACAGTCAAGCCATATTTAAGGCAATGCACCCCACCCGAGTTTTCCGCCACATTGCCGCCGATGGTGCAGGCAATTTGTGAAGAAGGATCGGGCGCATAGTAGAGGCCCAGCGCTCCGACCGCATCAGAAATAGCCAGATTACGCACGCCCGGCTGCACCACTGCTGTTCTGGCATGAGCATCGACGTTAAGTATCTTATTGAGCTTCGCGGTCGAGACCACGACACCGTCAACGATAGGCATCGCCCCGCCAGACAAACCGGTACCGGCGCCGCGCGGCACGATCGGCACTTGCCTCTGACGGCAGACATTGATAATCGCGACGACCTGCGCCTCGTTTTCCGGCAAAGTCACCACCATTGGTAGCTGGCGATACGCGGCCAGGCCATCACACTCGTAAGGCCGGGTATCCTCTTCCTGATACAGTATGCAATGGCTGGGCAGCACCGCTCGCAACGCGGCCACCACCTCAATTTGACGCTGATGATGTTGCCGTTGCTGATCCAGCAAGGCGGAATTGGTTTGCTCCATATTGACTCCGTTTATTATTTTTATTCAGTGTAATCAGGTTTTTCGCACTTGGGATGAATTGTTATCGCCGCCAGCACTGAATTTATTTCAGGCAAAAAAAAGACGCCGCAGCGTCTTTTTTTGAGAATCGGGAAAAGCTCAGATTTATGCCGAGAAAGACGAACCACAACCGCAGGTTGATTCTGCATTCGGATTCTTGATCACAAATTGCGCACCTTCCAGATCATCTTTGTAATCGATTTCTGCGCCAACCAGATACTGGTAGCTCATGGCGTCGATCAACAATTGCACACCGTTTTTGTCCATCACGGTATCGTCT